>DATGIH010000307.1:0-11491 GCA_035295865.1 Bryobacteraceae bacterium | reverse complement strand
CTGCGCGACGCTTCGCCATCCGGATAATTCCGGTCACCGGATGTACGTACAAGCCGCGAACTTCGCTCGGGTAGCGCCAGCCGCGATCGAAGACTTTGCCGTTTTCGATAAATGTATCGAGCGCGATGAAGCCGTCCACGTGCTGCAGAACATGCAGTCCGATCGCGGACCGAGTGTCGATGGTCCGGCAGATTTCGCTATACACCTTGTCCCAGGGGCGTCCCACTTGCGCCATCAGATAGCGCTTCAGCGGTGCCAGATTTTCGTTCAGCCATTTGTGATGACGAGCGGACGAGGCTCGGGCGTGGCCGCTATCATAATCGTCCGCAGCGTGAACAGCTTCGGCGCGTTCGCTTTCACTTAAGCGTCGCGCGGTTTTCAAATTCTTCCATTTTGAACGCAAAATACGTGGGCGTTCCACAATTACTTTGTGCATGTCGGATCGCATGTTCTCCAGCCTTTTCTAACCGGGTTTGCACCGGGGCCGGCAACATGCGCTAAAGGCGCATTACCGGCAACTTATCGAAAGTTGTGTAATGTCATTGGATGTGACGTGGGCTTAATTGCCCGGTTTTTATAATAAGGCAACTTTCCAAAAGCATTCAAGAGAAAAGTGCGGAGATGTCTGAATTTTAATTACACTGGGCGGGTGAAGACTTTCGTACCGCTCCTCATTGTTGCCGCCGCGCAAGCGCAGAGTTGGACGCCGCGGCCAAGTGGAACTACAGCATCCCTACGAGGGGTCAGCGCGGTGAATGCGAAGGTTGTCTGGGCCAGCGGAACCGGCGGAACGTATCTGCGATCCATCGACGATGGGGCGATATTTCCTGCGGCGGCGGTTCCGGGAGCCGAACAACTCGATTTTCGCGGCGTGTGGGCACTGGACGAACGGACCGCCTATCTGTTGAGCAGCGGCGAAGCCGATAAATCGCGCATCTACAAAACTGTGGATGGCGGGGCGCATTGGACTTTGCAATTCACGAATCCGGATGCGAAAGGTTTCTTCGATGCGATCGCGTTTTGGGACGCGCGGCATGGAATTGTATTAGGCGATCCGGTGGATGGGCGATTCGTGATTTTGACGACGAGCGACGGCGGAGAACATTGGATGCGTCAGCCGGGTCCGGCGGCGCTCGCGAAGGAAGGTGCATTCGCGGCGAGCAACAGTTCTCTCGTCGTAATGGGTGATCGGGAGGCTTGGTTCGCGAGCGGCGGCCCGGATGGCGCGCGCGTGTTTCACTCCAGCGATGCCGGCGTGAGCTGGACTGTCGCTTCCACACCGATTCGCAGTGATTCCGCGAGTGCCGGCATTTTCTCGCTGGCGTTTTCGGATGCGAAATATGGCGTGGCGGTGGGAGGCGACTACTCGAAGCCTAGTGATGCGTCGCACAATATTGCGGTGACGAACGACGGCGGTGCTAGTTGGCTGGAACCAACGGGAGCGCATCCTGGCGGGTATCGTTCGGCGGTGGTGTTTTGGAAACAGCTTGGTGTTTGGATTACTACTGGGCCCTCGGGATCGGACATTTCGAAAGACGGTGGCGCGACTTGGAAGCAGTTTGATGGTGGAGCGTACAACGCGCTCGGCATGGGATGGGCGGTTGGTCCGAAGGGGAGCGTTGCGAAGTTTAATTCGTTGCCGATAGCGACTGGACAACGTTAGTGCGTAGCAGTGCGCTGGCTTCTTCCGGACCCATCGCGGGGCCATAGACGTGGCCTTGCACTTTGTCGCAGCCTAGGACGCGCACCAAATCGAGTTCGCTTTCGGTTTCGACGCCTTCCGCTACGACGTTGAGTTGCATGCTGTGCGCGAGGCGAATGATGCTTTGGACCACCGGCAGCGAGCCTCTGGGCTCGAGCAGACGGCGGAGAAAAGATTGATCGATCTTCAGCGTGTCCACGGGAAGTTTGCTCAAATGGCTGAGCGAGGAGTAACCGGTGCCGAAATCGTCGATCGAGATGCTCACGCCCAGCTCGCGAATTTCATGCATCCGCCCGATGGATTCGGGGAGGTTACGCATCAGATAGCTTTCGGTGAGCTCGAGTTCCAGGCGATCCGGCGGGAAGCTCGCGGCGCATAGTGCGTTCGCGACTTGCGCTACAAAATTGCTCCGTTCGAACTGGCGGCCAGACACGTTCACGGAGATCCGAGCGTTGCTATATCCGGCCGCGATCC
The DNA here is from genome assembly GCA_035295865.1 of Bryobacteraceae bacterium. Lineage (GTDB taxonomy): Bacteria > Acidobacteriota > Terriglobia > Bryobacterales > Bryobacteraceae > Palsa-89. Next base: position 9,315 of record DATGIH010000307.1, on the reverse strand, counting down.
ACTGAGCGCCTTGGATGCACGCCTGTTCCATGACCCAGGCTCCGATTGGAACGATCAGACCGGTTTCTTCAGCAATATGGATGAACTGGCGCGGTGGAAGGACTCCGAGGTTCGGATGACGCCAACTCAGCAGAGCTTCCAAGCCGTCCACGGTTTCATCCATGTTCACTACCGGCTGATAGACGAGATGGAGTTCCCGATTTTCGAGCGCGCGGCGCAGCGCGTTTTCCAGATGCAGCCGGTCGGCTGAGTACACCAAGCCACCGGGCGCAAATACCTCCAGCGTGTCTCGGCCTGTGGATTTGGCGCGCGACATCGCGAGGTCGGCATTGCATAACAACTCGGCCGCGTGACGGCCGTGCCATGGGAAGTTCGCTACGCCGATGCTGGCGGTTACGAACAGTTCGTTTCCGCTAATCGGATAGGGCGCGCGCAGGGTTTTGAGGAAGCGCTCGGGACGTTCAGCAGTAAGAATCGCGAATTCATCACCACCCACACGTCCCGCCAGATCGCCATCGCCTAAGAGCTCTTGCAATCGCATGGCAACGATTTGGAGCAGCGTGTCGCCTTTCGCGTAGCCAAGCGCACTATTGATTTGCTGAAACCGGTCGAGATCGATGAAGAGCACCGACCGCTCTTCGAATCCAACGGCCAGCGCCGCTTCCAGTTGCCGAAGAAATTCCATCCGGTTCGGCAACCCGGTGAGTGCATCAATATTTTGATTCACCGCCTACCCTTCTACAATGAATGGGGACTCCGGCACAACAACAATCGCACAAATATTTTCGGGTAGGCGTACCGGTACCGCGCGGCGCTTGATAAGATTGGTCCCGATGCGGCCTACGATTCTTGCACTCCTGATAGTCTCTGCCGCAATCGCGCAGGAGCCCGCCAATCTCGGCGCCCGAGCTGAACGTTATTTGATCGATCTGATTCGATTGGATACCAGCAATCCGCCGGGGAATGAGACGCGCGTTGCGGAGTATTTGAAACGCGTCGCGGCGGCGAATGGAATCAGCGCGGAGCTGCTGGGCGCCCCGGCCCGGTTGAATTTCGTCGCTCGCATTCCCGCGGCGGTGCATTCCGCTGAGTTGCGGCCGCTGCTGCTAATCGCGCATAGCGATGTGGTTCCCGTGGATCGTTCGCAGTGGAGCGTGCCGCCATTTTCCGCCGAGCTTCGCGGTGGATTCATCTATGGCCGGGGCGCGCAGGATGACAAATCGCTGCTGGCCGCGGAGCTGGCGGTGATGGTGGAGCTGAAACGGCGCGGTGTGAAGTTAACGCGCGATGTGATTCTGCTTTCGGAATCGGATGAAGAGGCGGGTTCCACTGGGATCAATTGGCTGGTCCGCAATGCGTATTCGAAAATCGACGCGGCGTTTGCGTTGAATGAAGGCGGCGCGGCGCTGGATCTTCACTCGGGAACGCGGATCTTTCAGATTCAGACGACGGAAAAAGTTCCCACGCGGGTGGTGCTCACGGCGAAAGGAACCGCGGGTCATGCATCCTTGCCGCGTCCGGATAACCCGGTGGTGCATTTAGCCCGCGCTATCGCCGCACTTGCGTCCGCGGCCCAGCCGGTGCAACTCAACACCACCACCCGCCGCTATTTTTCCGATCTCGCGAAGCTCCCCGACTACGCCTGGCTTGCGCCGCTATTGTCAAATCTGGATCAGGAATCGACAGCCGTGGCTGCAGCGAATAAAATTGAGGCGGTGGATCCGGAACTGAACTCGATGTTGCGGACTTCGGTTACTCCGACCATGCTGAGCGCGGGCATCAAGGTAAATGTGATTCCGAATCAGGCAACCGCGCAGGTGGACGTTCGGCGTTTACCGGCGGAAACGCGTCAGGAGATCGAAACGCGATTTCGGAACATCATCAACGATCCGGCCGTCACCATTTCGCCAACGCCCGGGCAAGAGATGCCCGCGACCGAACCAAGCTCGCTGACGAGCCCATTATTTTTAGCAATGGAAAAGATTTTCCGCGCGGAGCATCCAAATGCATTGGTGGTTCCGTACATGTCGCGCGGCGCAACGGATGGATCGTATTTGCGGCAAAAGGGCATGGCTGTGTACGGCGTTCCGATTTTTTTGCGCGAAGGCGGCGAGAGCCGCGCCCATGGGAATGACGAGCGGATTTCGGCCGGAAACTTGGGGCGGGGGACGGAGTTGTTGTGGAAAATCGTAAACGCTGCGGCAGGGATTGGGGATTAGGGATTGGGGATTGGTGGGGGGTGACCGCGTTCCGCGAATCCCTAAGCCCTAATCCCTAATCCCAACACCTTTGCTCCGAGCAGATCTTCGAGCAACGGAGTCTCCGGAAACGGATGCCCCGCGTACCGGCGAAATCCTTCGCCGAAGTCGATGCCGGCCAGTTTGCCGCGGGCGCGGGTCCAGCGTTCCATGGTTTGGATGGGATCTTCGATGCCGTGCTGCCGTTTTAGCCATTCGCGCTGGCTCTCGTGGGCGGCGAGCATCATGCGCTTGGCCTTGAAGGTGGATTTCACGTTGACGATAAAATCCGGTTGAATGTGCGCACCCATGCGGTCCACGCCGGCGATGGAATCCACGTAATAAAGATGGCGGATGGAGTGGAGCGGCGCGGCCGGATCTTTGGCGTTGGTCGAATAGTTAGGCACCGAAGCCGCGAAGCAAGCATCGCGCACCAGGACGCTCGTGGCTTCGTGATCGCAATGATAATCGGCGGGCGAGGCGGTGAGAACTACATCGGGACGGAGCTTTCGGATTAGTTCCGTCACGCGGCGGCGGGATTCGTCGTCGTTGAAGATAGCGAGATCCCTGAATTTGGCGCACTGATATTCGGCTCCGATGACTTTCGCCGCCGCTGCCGCTTCCCGCTGGCGAATGACCGAAATTTCTTTTGGGCTCGCCGATCCACTGCCGCAGTCGCCGGCGGTCATACTCACGATGGTGACTTGGTTGCCGGATGCGGCAAGCAGGGCGAGGGTGCCTCCGGCGAGGATTTCGGCGTCGTCGGGGTGGGCGTGGATGCAGGCTACGTGCATTTCTCTAGAGTACAAATCATTTTTGAGCCACGGATGGACACGGATTATTGCCGGAGAAACGCGGCGCGGTCCGGATCGCAGACGCGCGCGGCTTGGTGTAGCTCGCTTGCCTGCATCAGGGCGACTGATGCGATCAACGCGAGGGCAAAGCGCATGCGCTTATAAGGCGACGCGATTCCAGTGCTTGGATTCCTGCACTTGATCCAACACGGTGTCCACCCGGGCGGGGGGCTTTTTCATCACTATGTCAACTTTGCGCTTTACCCTGCTGATAGGCACATGCAGGATGATCGAAAGCACCGTAAACCACAGCGATTGACTCCGTACTACAACCTTCATGGGGGAGGTGACCTGCTACATTCAGTATAGTCCACATGCGAGAGAAAAACAAAGACTTCTTGAATGTCAAAAAGGCCCTAGGTACCAGTACAGAGCCGAGGTGGCCGGCAGTAATAGCGATTCTCGCGGTGGCGGCGCTGAACGCGATACTCCCAGAGGAATTAAGCTTTGGGCCCTACTGGTTGCTACTGGCTGTCGTCTCAGTGCTTTTGATTCCGACGGCGATTACGCATCGGCAGGGGCGCCACGATCTAAATCAGGTGCTGGGGCACACCGTTCTCGGGACCGTTACGGTGGGAATGATCTGGTCGCTCGGGATGCTGATCAAGCGCCTGCCCGATCACAAAGACTCGCCGAAGACGCTGCTGTTTTCAGCGGCGGCGTTGTGGTCGGCGAATATTCTGGTTTTCGCCTCCTGGTATTGGCGGTTGGATGCGGGGGGTCCGAACGCGCGCGATACGCGGAAGTTCCACACCGATGGCGCGTTCCTGTTTCCGCAGATGATGCAGGAAGATTGCGATACGAACTGGCGGCCGGGATTTGTCGACTATTTGTTTCTGGCGTTCAATACCAGCACGGCCTTCTCGCCGACGGACGTTCCGGTGTTGTCGCCGTGGGCGAAGCTGATGATGATGGTGCAGGCGTCCATCTCGCTGATGACGGTGGCGTTGATTGCGGCGCGGGCGGTGAATGTTTTGTAGCGAAGTAAGACGACTGCGCTCGTGATTCGGCGGATTCTTTCCGATGCGTCCGAAGTTTTCGCAGTCAGGTCCGCCGCACAAAACCGTTGCGGTTCCTTTGTTACGCGGCAACCGAACCGCGACCGCAAGGGAGCGCTACCAAGAACGATTTGGGTAGCGCTCCCTCCGGTAGTCACCGACGCTCACGTCGGCAATCCCAGCAAGCGGGCCGATGATCCGGCCTACGAAACTCCTAAGGGAACGGGTACACTAGGAGTTCCCATGAAACTTCAGAGCTACACCATTACGCAGGGCAAGGATCGTGCGCCGGCGCGTTCATTCTACAAAGCGATTGGGTTTACGGATGAGGATCTAAAGAAGCCGATCATTGGGATCGCGAATACTTGGATCGGGACGATGCCGTGCAACTTCTTGCTGCGCGATCTGGCGGTGAAGGTGGCCGAAGGAATCCGCAAAGCCGGCGGAACTCCGATGGAGTTCAACACCATCGCGATTTCCGATGGCATCACGATGGGCACCGAAGGAATGAAGACGTCGCTCATCAGTCGCGAAGTGATCGCGGATTCCATCGAACTGGTAGCGCGCGGCTACATGTTCGATGGCCTCGTGACGCTGGTGGCGTGCGATAAAACCATCCCAGGCGCGGCGATGGCGCTGCTGCGGCTGAATATTCCGAGCGTGCTCTTGTATGGCGGATCGATTTTGCCCGGTCATTATAAAGGGCGCGACTTAACCATCCAGGATGTGTACGAGGCGGTGGGCGCGAACGCGGCGGGGAAGATTTCGGACGACGAGCTGCTCGCGATCGAGAACGCGGCGTGTCCGGGGCCGGGCGCATGCGGCGGGCAATTCACCGCGAACACGATGGCGACCGTGATGGAGTTGATCGGCCTTTCCCCGATGGGGACGGCGGCCGTTCCGCAGGTGGATCCGCAGAAGCGCGATGTGGCGGAGCGCTGCGGCGAGCTAATCCTGAATGTCGTAAAGCAGAATCTGCGGCCGCGCGATATCGTGACGCGGAAGTCGATGGACAACGCGATTGCGGGGGTGGCGGCGACGGGCGGGTCGACGAATGCGGTGCTGCATCTGCTCGCGATCGCGCGCGAGGCGGGCATTCCCCTCAACATCGACGATTTCCAGCACATCAGCGAGCGCACTCCACTGCTGGTGGACTTGAAGCCGGCCGGGAAGTTTGTCGCCGTGGATGTGCACAAGGCAGGCGGAATTCCGGTGGTCGCGAAGCGGCTGCTGGATGGCGGTTACGTGGATGGGTCCGCGATGACGGTGACGGGAAAGACGTTCGCCGAAGAAGCTGGAGCGGCGAAAGAGACGCCGGGGCAGGAAGTGATCCATGCGCTGAACAATCCGATCAAGAAGACCGGTGGCCTGGTGATCCTGCGCGGATCGCTCGCGCCCGATGGATGCGTGATCAAAGTTACCGGCATCGAGCGGAACGAGCAGCGGGGTCCGGCGCGCGTGTTTGATTCCGAAGAATTGGCCATGGCGGCGGTGATGGAAGGGCGCATCAAGGCGGGCGATATTGTAGTGATCCGGTACGAGGGACCGCGCGGTGGTCCGGGGATGCGTGAGATGTTGGGAGTGACGAGCGCGATTGTGGGCGCCGGCTTTTCGGAAACCGTGGCGCTGATCACCGATGGGCGATTCAGCGGAGCGACGCGCGGATTCTGCGTCGGTCACGTCGCGCCGGAAGCGGCGGTGGGCGGACCGATCGCGGCGGTGGAAGAGGGCGATATCATCCGGTTGGATATCGCGAATCGCGTGATTGATTTGGAAATTCCGAAAGAGGCGCTGGAGGCGAGGCTCAAGAAATGGAAAGCCCCCGCTCCGCGTTACCGGACGGGGGTCTTTGCCAAATACGTTTCGCTCGTCGGATCGGCGGCCGAGGGCGCTCCAACTGCGCCGGGGCTTTAGTGGGGCGGCCAATTCTGGCCGCTGCCGCGTTTCTACGCGGCTCACGCCGGCTAAAAGCCGGCCGCAGCCAAGATTGGCTGCCCCACGGTTAGCTATTGACCGCTGTATTGACGGGCGCGCTGACATGCGCGTCCAGCATCTTTTGGACGTCGGCCTTGCCTACGGCGCCGACTTTTTGCTCCACCACTTTGCCGCCTTTGAAAAGGAGCAGCGTGGGGATGCCGCGGACGTTGTAGCGCATGCCGGTGGGGCCGTTTTCATCCACGTTCAGTTTGCCGACCTTGGCGCGTCCGACGTATGCATCAGCCACGGCATCTACGGTGGGCGACATCATTCGGCAGGGGCCGCACCATTCCGCCCAGAAGTCCACCAGTACGGGGACATCCGAATTCAGGACCTCTTTGTCCCAGGTTGCGTCAGTAAAAGTGAGTGTGTTGACTCCAGACATATTATTCTGTTCTCTCCCCTACATAGATGTGATAGAGATAAAAAAGATTCATGCAGCCAAAAGCCGTTGATAGAGCGCGATATATTCGACGGCGGCTGTGCTCCAGGAAAAGTCCCGCCGCATTCCGCGCTGCATCATGCTCAGCCAATTGCTCCTTTGCCGATAAACGGTCAGAGCTGACCGAAGAGCCTCCAACAAAGCAGTTCCAGAGTAATCCTGAAACTTGAACCCAGTCTCTTTATCAATGGTATCATCCAGGCCGCCGGTGGCGCGGACTACCGGAACCGTTCCGTAGCGCAGGCTGTAAATCTGGCTCAAGCCGCACGGTTCGTATTTGCTCGGCATGAGGAACATGTCGGCGCCGGCTTCGATGCGGTGCCCCAGCGGATTGTCGAAGCCTTGCCGCAGTCCCACTTTGTGCGGATAGGCAGCGGCAAGATCGCGGAACATGGTTTCGTAATGCGGCTCGCCGGACCCGAGGACGGCCAGGCTGACATCCTCTTTCATCAGATCGGAAGCGACGTCAGCGATGAGATCGAAGCCTTTTTGTGAAGCGAAGCGCGAGACGATTCCGATGATGGGACGGTCAAGATCGGCGGGGAATCCGAATTCGGCAAGGAGATCCCGCTTGCAATCGCGTTTGCCGGAAAGATCCGTTACGGAGTACTTGCGCGCGATGTAGTGATCGCGCTCCGGGCTCCACTCTTCGTAATCCACGCCGTTGACGATGCCGTAGATGGGCGCGCGTTTGGCGAGGAATCCGTCGAGGCCGAAGCCATATTCGGGAGTTTGGATTTCCTTGGCGTAGCCCTTCGATACAGTGCTGACGGCGTCCGCGAATCCGATGCCCCCTTTGAGCAGATTGAGATCGCCGAAGAATTCGAGCTGTTCCGGATTGAAGAGGCGCGGGCTCAATCCGATTTGCTGCAGCGCTTGCGCCGCGAAAATGCCCTGGTATCCGAGATTGTGGATGGTGAAAAGCGTTTTGATTCCGATGAACGTGGGGTCGGCGCCGAAATGTTCGCGCAGGTAGACGGGTGTGAGCGCGGCTTGCCAATCGTGCGCGTGGATGATGTTTGGCGAGAAGAGATAGCGCGCGATGTCGAGCGCGGCCATGGAGAGCACGGCAAAGCGGAGATGATTGTCCGGATAATCCGATCCGGCGGCGGAGTAGATTCCGGGGCGGTCAAACAGGGCGGGGCAGTGGACGAAGTAGTAGGTGACGCCGCGCTCGGTGGTCTGGTAGATATCGGTCATGAATCCGGGACCGATGGGAATCCAGAGATTGCGGTACGCGACGGTGGGCGGCGTGGGATAAACGTTTTCACGATAATCCGGGATGACGACGGCGACGTTTTCGCCACGCGCTGCAAGCGCCGGAGGCAATCCACCGAGGACGTCTGCGAGTCCGCCGGTTTTTGCGAAGGGCGTGGCCTCGGAGCCAACCATGAGAACGTTCATCGTTTTTCGTTTCTCGTTTCTCGTTCGCGCTTGCGGCCGCTCACGTGTGATTCAGCCTTTGTGCACGGCGTCGAGAATGCCATTAATAAAAGACACGGATTCTTCGCCCGAAAATTGCCGGGCTAGTTCCAGGGCTTCGTCGATTACGACGGCGGCGGGGGTTTCATCGCGCGACATTTCGTAGATGGCCATGCGGAGGATGTTGCGATCCACCGCCGGCATTCGTTCCAGGCGCCAGTTTTCGGATTTCGATGTGATGCGATGGTCGATGTCGACAGCCATATCGGACGTGCCTTTGGCGAGCTCTTCCATGAATTCGTCGCGGCCTGGTTTGTCGTCAGTGGCGGGGTCGGCGGATTCACTTTCGCCGGAGTAGAGCGTGTCGTAAAAAGAGGAGATGGCTTTTTCTACGGGCTGCTTGGTCATGTCCCATTGATAGAGAACCTGCAACGCGCGCTGGCGGGATCGATGACGTGCGGCCATTTGGTCTAACTGCTATTTTCCCAGACGGCGCAGGAGGTCGGCCATTTCGATGGCGGTGATGGCGGCGTCGTAACCCTTGTTTCCGCTCTTGCCGCCCGCGCGATCGATGGCTTGTTCGACTGTGTTTGTCGTGAGAACTCCGAAAGCGACGGGGATTTTGGACTCGAGCGCGACGGCGGCGAGTCCGCTGGACGCCTGATTGGCGACATGATCGAAATGCGGTGTGTCGCCGCGAATTACGGCGCCGAGCGCGATGATGGCTTGAAAGCGTTTGGTGGCGATGAGCGCTTTCGCGGTGAGCGGAAGTTCCCAGGAGCCGGGCACTTTCACGATTTCGATGGCGTCTTCCGCCGCGCCCGAGCGCTTCAGCGCGTCGAGGGCACCGGCGAGCAGACGGTCCGTAATGAAGCTGTTGAAACGGCTGACGACGATGGCGAATTTGAGGCCGGACGCGTCGAGATTTCCTTCCGTCACTGGGGACATATGGGATAATTTGGTTTCGGTCCTCATTCTACCTCAATGGATCCCGCGTTCATCCGCAACTTCTCTATCATCGCGCATATCGATCACGGCAAATCGACTTTGGCGGATCGTTTACTCGAGTTCACCGGCGCCCTGCAGCAGCGCGAAATGATGGAACAAGTGCTGGATTCCATGGACTTGGAACGCGAACGTGGCATCACCATCAAGGCGCATGCGGTGCGGCTGGATTATCGCGCTTCCGACGGTCAGGATTATCAGCTCAACCTCATCGACACTCCAGGTCACGTGGATTTTACGTACGAAGTCTCGCGCAGCTTGCAGGCTTGTGAGGGAGCGCTGCTGGTGGTCGACGCGTCGCAGGGCGTTGAGGCGCAGACGCTGGCGAATACATATCTCGCGCTGCAAAACAATCTGGAAATTATTCCGGTGATCAACAA
>DATGIH010000306.1:0-9615 GCA_035295865.1 Bryobacteraceae bacterium | reverse complement strand
TCGTTTTTTACCAAGCTGCACCGCGGTAAGTACCTAGTACCGTAACTGTGCGGTGCCTGACTATAGCAAATCGCGTGGACGACTTACTGGACGATCGAATAAGCTATAACGAACTTATGGATCAGACGAGAATACGTGCGTGGTGGGCGCATCGGCAAGGACTTGACGGTTCGCTCGCGGGCAAATCCGCCGCCGAGGTTTTGCAACGGGCGGGCTGGGCGCGGAGCGTGGGCGGCGTTGCGCCTTACTTGACGCTGTTCTCGCGTGCCGGATTGTCTCGTGAAAAAGTGGATACAGCCGTCGCGAACACCACGATCCATGAACTGCCGAGCGCCAGGAATTGCACGTATGTATTGCCGGCATCCGACTTCGCGCTGGGCTTGAAATTGGCGCAAGGTTTTGCGGGAGAAATGAAGACGGCGGAGAAGCTGGGCGTCACCTCCAAAGAAATCGATAAACTTTGCGAGGCAGTGGTTCGCGCGCTGGAGAAAGAACCGCTCGATCCGGATGGGATTCGCAAGGCGGCCGGTAAAGCGGTCCGCAATCTTGGGCCGGAAGGCCAGAAGAAGGGGCTCACCACGACGCTTCCCGTGGCGCTTGGCAAACTGCAAACCTCAGGAGAGATCCGCCGCATTCCGGTAAACGGCCGGCTGGATCAGCAGCGCTACAAATACACGCTGTGGCAGCCGAATCCACTGCGCAATTTTAAATTGTCCGAGGACCAGGCGTATACGGAGCTCGCGCGCCGCTACTTCACCTGGATCGGGCCGGCGACTCTTGGAGAATTTCAATGGTTCACCGCCCTCGGCGTCAAAGCAGCGAAGGCGGCACTGGAACCGCTTAAGTTGGAGCCGATCGAAAAGGGTGACGATCGCATGCTTTTGCCTGGCGATCGCGCTGAACTCGAGGCATTCCGGACGCCGAAAGATCCGCACTACTCGCTGACGAGCGGGATCGATTCTTTGGTTCTGCTCAGGCGCGATTTCAAGGGACTCTTGGATCCGAAAGATCTGGCACGCCAGGTTTTCACCGAGAAGCAGACCAGGCCATTGGGCGAACTCCCGGATCTGCCGAGCCATGCAATTCTCGATCGTGGGCGGATTGTGGGTCTTTGGGAATATGACACGGCAAGCGAATCCATCGCCTGGGTGACATTCGTGAAAAAAGACAAAGCCCTTCAGGAGGCAGTACTGCGAATGGAACAGTACGTCCGGGAACAGCTCGGCGACGCCCGTTCGTTCAGTCTGGACAGTCCCAAGAGCCGCGCTCCGCGAGTCGCTGCGTTACGCGAAGCTGCAGCGGACTGAGTTTCTTCCGAACCGCGACCGCAGGGAGCGCTACCACGGAGGTCGATGGTAGCGCCCCCTGGCGGTCGCGGTTCAGTTTAAACAAACATTCCTGGTTAGTAAATATCCTGCCATTTAAGATAAGAAATAAGATTGGCTGAATCGCAACATATCCCGGAGATAACTTGCCTAACTTCTGCGTGTTAGGTATTGATTGAGGCGTGGACCCCGAGTATTCTGTGGCTAAGTGTTGCCGGGTTTTTAGTCTCTCGTCCAAAAGAATTAGGGGTATACCAAAATGAAACAATCAGCCAAGATTATTCTCGCGCTTTCGCTGGTCGTGCTAGCGCTTTCCTCATTGGCGATGGCCGACGAGGTATATGGCAGAATTCGCGGAAATGTAACAGACGCGACGGGCGCCGTCGTGCAAGGCGCTCAGATCACCGCGGTAAATACGGATACCGCTGTCTCCAAGACAGTGGTGAGCGATGCCGATGGCAGTTTTCAATTTCTCCAACTTCCGGTGGGAAATTACGATGTCACAGTTTCCGCGCCAGGTTTCCGCAAGTTCCAAGCGCAGCATATCGTCCTGGTGTTGAACCAGGTCTACAGCCTGGAGGCCACGCTTGAAGTGGGCCAGTTGGCGGAAACCGTAACGGTGGAAGCAAATCCCATGCAGGTGGAGAGCTCCGTGACGCAACTCCAGACGGTGGTGGATGCGCAGAAGATCGTCGACTTGCCCCTGATCAGCCGCGACTGGACGCAGCTGCAGCAACTGGTCCCGGGCGTAGTCGCCGGCAGTGATCGTTTCGGCACCGTCAGCCGCGGGAACGCTTACGCGAGCAACGGCAGCCAATCGCAGCAGAACGCTTTCCTGATTGATGGAGCAGATTCAAACGATCTGGCCATTAATACGCCAATCATCATTCCAAGCCCGGATGCGATTCAGGAATTCAACTTCGTTACGAACACCATCAATCCTGAGTATGGTAGGAATTCCGGCGGCGTACTGAATGCTGTCATCAAATCGGGTACCAATCAATACCACGGCAGCGCGTTCGAATTCTTCCGGGACACGGCGCTCAACGATCCAAACTTCTTCCGCCAGCCGAACGTGTTTCATCAAAATCAGTATGGAGGAACGCTGGGAGGGCCGATCGTCAAAGAGCGCACCTTCTTCTTTATTTCGTATCAAGGCACGCGCGCCCGCCAGGCCCAAGGATTGCCTGGCAATACGCTGCCGACAGTATTCTCGCAGGATGAACGGAACGGCTATTTCCCCGACATAGCGGCTTCCACGGCAACTTCGCCCGTACCGCTGGTGGGCGAAAACGGAGAAACATTTCCCGCCGGCACACCGTACAACATGATCTTTCCTACCGGCCATATTCCAGGCCAGGATCTAAATCCCGTTTCGCGAAAGTTGCTCGCTTTCGTGCCGCTGCCGAATTCTCCAGGCAACTTATATTCGTACAGCCCGGTGACCACACAAAGCATCGAACAGGGGATCGCGAAGGTGGATCATCGTTTCGGCCAGAACGATGCCGTCTGGGTGTCCACGTTCATTGAAGACAATCCGCAACTGCGAGCGCTCTCTTTCGGCGGAGCCAATCTGCCCGGCTTCGCGGAAAACGACAACGTAACTTCTAAATCGCTCACCGCGGCCTGGACTCATACCTTCTCGCCCAGCATGCTGAACGAACTGCGCGCATCTTATGTAAGGACCAATTTCGATTCGGGTGAACCGGCACAACACATCTCGCCGTCGTCTTTGGGATTTACCGGCATCAATCCGCAGAACACGGCGGGCGAAGGAGTTCCGTTCATCGGCGTTACCGGCTATTTCAATCTGGGCTTCGGTATTGATGGTCCGGCGCCGAGAATCGACGAAGTGTATCAACTGACGGATAACTTATCGAAAGTGATTGGCAGCCACACCTTAAAATTCGGATTCACGGGTGAACGCTTTGCGGTTTCCAATCCGTTTGCGTTCGAAAACAACGGCGCGTTTACTTTCGCCGGCAGCGGGCTCTACAGCACAGGCAATCCGGGAGCGGATTTCCTGCTTGGCATTCCGGATTCGTATATCCAATCGAGCGGTAGCCATCAGGTGGAGCGCACGTACGAATATTACTTCTATGCGCAAGACAGTTGGAAGGTCCATAAGGATCTTACGCTTAACTACGGTGTCGGCTATCAGATCGACACGCCGATGCAGAACAAGTGGTACGGCGGCGAAGCGTTCAACTGTTTCCGGCCGGGCCAGCAATCCACCGTTTTTCCGACCGCGCCGGTGGGATTGGTATTCCCTGGTGACAAAGGCTGCACCGCTTCCGGATATCATACGCACTACGATAATTTCGGACCGCGCTTCGGACTCGCTTACAGTCCGGAAGCAGGCTGGTTAAGCGGCGGGGCAAGTCACAAATTTGTACTGCGCGGCGGATTCGGAATCTACTTCAACAGGACAGAAGAAGAACTCGCGCTGCAGAATCTTCTCGCTCCGCCGTTTGCGTTGTCATCGACCGGGATCGGCGATGTGGGCGGAAGTCCGTCGTTCGCGAATCCGTTCGCAGACATAGCATCCGGACACTCCATTCCCAACAAATTCCCGTTTACCGCTCCGAAACCCGGGGATAGCACGGTGAATTTCGGATTCTTCGAACCGATGTCGATCAATACCACCAGCCCCAATTTCGCGACGCCGTACGCGATGAACTACAACCTCAACATCCAGCGCGAACTGCCCGGCGCGATGGTGATGCAGATCGGTTATGTCGGCGCGCAGGGCCGGCATCTGGAAGTGGCTTACGAAGGAAATCCGATCACGCTGGCGGGCGCTGCCGCATGTGCCGCGGACGCAAATTGCATCGCGAATCGCACCATCCAACAGTTCTTGTATCCGACGCACACGCAGTATGCGCCCGGCAACATCCTGGCGTCGGTGGGAACGCAGGGCACCATCGGAGTCTCAAGCTACAATTCGCTGCAGACTTCGCTGCGGAAGAATTTCAGCCACGGACTGACCTTCACAGCCGGCTACACTTGGAGCCACTCCATCGACGATGGATCGGGCTACGAAGAAAGCTCCACGCAATCCAGCACCAACGGCCGCGACTTCAATATTTATAACGCGCGGCTGAGCCGCGGCGATTCGGCCTTCGATGCGCGGCATCGCTTCGTGGCCAGTTACGATTACGAACTACCGCACATCCGCGCTTGGGACAACGCGTTCGTGAAGTACGGGATCAACGGATGGCGAATCTCCGGCATCACGACGTTTCAGACTGGATTCCCATTCACGCCGTTCGATTCGGGAATCCGATCGCTCACCTGCTCGGCGCTCTCATATTACGGCTGCTCGGATGGGCCGAACGGCGTCGGCGCGATTTCCACTTTCGATCCGCGAAATTCCACGCTGGTGAATAAAGTAGCCAATCCGGCGAACACGAAGGCGTTTCCCAATTATTGGTTCGATCCGAACCAGTTTACTCGGCAGGCGTTCGGAATGTTCGGAACCTCCGGGCGCAATTCCATCCACGGGCCTGGCCTGAACAACACCGATCTCGCGCTGCAGAAAGAGGTCCAGTTCAGCGAAGCGCGCAAGCTGCAGTTGCGGCTGGAAGCGTACAATCTGTTCAACCATGCGCAGTTCAATCTGCCGGGCGCGAACGCCGCTTCGACATCCACTTTCGGACGCATCACTTCGGCGCACGCCGGACGGCTGGTGCAACTCGGCGCGAAGTTTTATTTCTAAACGTTACTGATCGTCGCCAGCGGTGGGCGCGGATTGATTATGTTCGCGCTCCTGCTTGCCGGCGTCCAAATGATTCCAGTTGAGAATCGCGTTGAATTCCAGGAAATAGGTGCCCTGCGTCTGCCACCGCCAGAACGGCCGCAGCGCAAACATCACGATGTGGCCCTTTCCGCTCGGCACGTCGAGCACCAGCGGACGATTCGCGATTGCCTGGCCGCCAGCGATGGTGCCCGAGAGAAGCATTTCGCTTTCTTTGGCTGGAAACTGCATGACGATGCGCGGACGCACCGGTTCCACGAATCCGAATTGCCGCGCGAGCTGGCGCATGTCGGCTGCTTCATCGGCTTGAGGACGCTCAGGCGTTTTCGGAACGTCGGTTGGGTCGAGCGGCGATAGCTGCAAGGGAACCGCGTTCGGCGTTACGTTTTGACCAAGCGCGGCGCCGCCACCTCCACCAAATCCGCCGAAGCCCCCGCCGCCGGCGTTGAATACCGGGTCCTGGTTGAAGTAGACCGGCAGATCTTTGCCTTCGTATCCGTATAGAATCGGGCTTTTCGGATCGTGCAACATGCCACGCAAAATCGATCCGCGCGCGAAGAGCTGCGCAGGATGCTCGACCGTGACCGTTCCCGCAAGTCCGTAATCCGCCATCAACGCCGCGCTCGATCCATCCGTGATCAACGTACCGCCTTCTTGTACGAACTTGACAAGCTCCGCCAATCCATCCATGCCCATTCCGCCTCGGATGTCGTCGCTTTGATCGAGCACGCCGAGATTCGGCGTAAGCTCCGACTTTTTGTACGGCACAGGGTCCGGACCATTCTTCGGAATGCCGTTCACATGCGATTGTGGAGAGCCTCCGACATGCGGATAAAGGATCACATCGTACTTGGCGCGCAGATTTCCTTCGCGCAGCTTTTGATCGGCGAAATACGTGTATGGGATGCCGTAGTAATCTAACGCCGCGCGCGTCCAGCCTTCGTCCTGGGTGCGCTGCCAGGCGTGAATGTAGCCGATGCGCGGAATGTCCAGCGGATGGGTTTTGACATTCGGCAGCGAAGAGACGGCCATCGCGGAAAGCCCCAGATCGCGGATGGTTGGCTCGATGGCTGAACGATCCGCTTCAGGAATCAGGAACGCGCCGGCGCGGAACCTGCGCCCCATCACTTCGAAATCTTCTTCCGCCGCCAGCATCTTCACGTCGCGATTCTTGAAGCGGAAAGTCATCAATGCGTTGTCGGTGGTGTGATCGACAACAAAGACGTTGCCGGTTCCGGCGATGGAGCCAATGGCTTTCGCATCGGCGGTGAGCAGCGTCATGGGTTGATCCAGAACGGTCTTGTCGGAAACCGGCGTCAGCTTGATATTCCGCATGAACTGCGCGGTCCAACCAGTGTCGTCGTAGGGCCTCGGATTGGCTGGTGGATAATTCTGCACGCTGAAGTACATGTCGGCGAGCGTGCGGTACGGTTGATCCGCGCGAACGACGAAATCGCCTGCAGCGACATTCAGGTTTCCCGATTTGAAGCTTGCGCCGGCGGTATGAATCTCCAGGCCCTGGCGGCGCAAGGAATTTACGAAATCCACAGTATCTGCCTTGCGGCGCTGCGCGGCGGGAATCACCCAGGCGTAAATCGGACCTTCCCTGCCCTTCTCTACCGAGCGCTTGTTCTTCATCCAATAGTTTTCGAGATACAACTCCTTGCTCTGCGCCACTTGATGGAGAGCGAACAGAATCGCCGATTCCTGAATGTTGGTGTTGTTGCGCGGTCCCCATTTGATTGAGGGCAGCGGCGGATTCGGCCGGAACCATTCGCGGCTGGTGACTCCCGCCTGCAGCCGCAGATTCTCCTGCACGTCCGGGCCGTAGCTCTGGACCTCGTAGAAACGTCCAAACGAATTGTGCGTGAGCGCGATCCAGAAGAGGTAATTCGGAACCCAGCCGTCGTAAAAGCCGTAAGTCCAAACGCCGGGAACACCGCGCTTGGCCATTTCCATCACTTCCGTTTCCGCCAGCAGCCACCATTCATTGACCTGGATCGGATCGAGCGAGTTGTTATACGGTCCGGTTCCGGTGGAGACATATAAATAAGACTGCGCTTCGTGCAAATCGTGCAGAATGGTCGGATGCCATTCGAGCAACGTCTGCGTGATGTTCTGCGTCAGCTTCAAGTACTGGCCCATCCCGTCGCGATTGTTGTCGTGCGCGACGTATTTGCCCCAGTACATTAACGGCGGACGTTGTTTTCCGGTTTTTTTCCCGTAGTAGTACGTGTCCACCTGCTTCTCGCGGCCATCCACTTCGATCACGGGCGTGATGAACGTGATCACGTTGTTGCGAATCGCTTGAATGAAGGGCGTTTCCTCCACCATCAGACGGAAGGCCAGTTCGATGAGCATTTCCGGGCCGCCGGTTTCGGGTGAGTGGATGCCGCTATTGATCCAATAAATCGGCTTGCTGGTTTTGATCAGCTCGCGCGCCTGCTGCTCGGTTGTCTTTCGCGGATCGGTAAGAGACGCGAGGGCTGTTTTGTACTTATCGAGCTGCTTAATCGTGGCTTCGTCGGCGATCGCCAGCACCACTTGATCGCGGCCTTCTTCCGACTGCCCGATTTTCCAAAACAGCGCCCGCGGCGATGCCTTGGCCAGCGCTTCGTAATAGCGATAGATGTCTTTCGCGTAAGTCAGCTCGCCCGGAGTGCCGGGAATCCGTCCGAAGAATTTGAGCGGCGAAGGCACGGTATCGGACGCGGGCATGTGATCCACTAATTCCGTGGTGATGCGCGGGTCTTGCAGATACTGCTTGATCAATTTCGTGTACTCTTGGTCGACGCGCTGGGCCGGTGCGGCGGTGGGCACGGCCGCCTTTTTCTTCTCTGCGAGAAGAGCGGGCGCCAGCCCGATGACTAGGCTCAAAGCAAGCAGCGAACGGGAGCAGCGTAGCGGCATGAGCAGCGATCCTTTCCGATGTTTCAAGTTTGGCGTGCCAACGGTTGACAAGGTTACCAGAACCGCGCCTCGTTTGTTAACGTGGGGCGTGGCGCGCGAGATTTTTACCGTCGGTCACTCCACTCATCCGATTGAACAGTTCATCCGGATCCTGAAAGCGCATGCCATCGAGCAATTGGTAGATGTGCGGACCATCCCGCGTTCGCGCTGTAATCCGCAGTTCAACTCCGAGGCTTTGGCGGCGAGTCTGAACGATGCCGGCATCCAATATCGCCACATGGCAGGACTAGGCGGACTGCGTCATCCGCAGCGCGATTCGATCAACACGGGCTGGCGCAATGCTTCGTTTCGCGGATACGCGGATCATATGCAAACACCGGCGTTCCAGCGAGATTTGCAGACATTGATGGACCTGGCTTCCAAGAAGGCGACGGCGATCATGTGCGCCGAGGCGGTCCCGTGGCGCTGCCATCGCTCGCTGATCGCGGACGCGTTGGTCGCCCGTGGCATCGAAGTGCAGGAAATCTTGACCGCAGCCAAGTCCCAGCCGCACAAGTTGACGCCATTCGCAAAAGTGGAAGGCACGAGCGTCACGTATCCCGGCGTTTCCGACAGCAAGAATCTGGAGCTGAAGTTTGACGGCCCCTGACCGCTGCGCTAGAATCAGATTGCGGGGTGGAGCAGTCTGGTAGCTCGTTGGGCTCATAACCCAAAGGTCGGTGGTTCAAATCCATCCCCCGCAACCAATCCTTTCCACAAGTAAACGTCACCCAAGTCAACAACTTACCGTCAGATGGCGGACTGGTCTTTTTCTCTTGAGCCGGCTCCGGAGGGGCGATTGTGCCCGCAATTGTGCCCAAACTCTTGATGAGACGTTGTTCAAGCTTGACTGCGGCATCCTGCAGCTCGCGCACGCCAACGATATCGTAGCGGTCAAAGATCGCTCGGGTGCGGTGACCGCTAATCTGCATGGCGACGATCTCGGACAGGCCCGCCAGCCGCATGTTGCGAACAGCAGAGCGTCGCAGGTCGTGAAATAGCAGGCCTTCGCATCCAGCGCGCTTACGAGCGGAAGCCCAGGCTTTACGGATCTCCCGAATCGGCTGGCCGTCATGGTGGAAAACCAAGTCGCATTTCGGATGCTCCGTTTCGGAGATGGACTTTTGCGCTAG
Source organism: Bryobacteraceae bacterium (assembly GCA_035295865.1). GTDB lineage: Bacteria > Acidobacteriota > Terriglobia > Bryobacterales > Bryobacteraceae > Palsa-89. The sequence continues at coordinate 451 of DATGIH010000306.1, read as the reverse complement.
GAGACATTCGCGCATGCCGCCGTAGATCGGAAGGGTGCGTCCCTTTTTGTTCTTTGTGGTGCCTGGATTGAGCCGGATTTGACTGTGGACGAAATCCACTTGCGACCAGCGTAGCTGCAGAAGTTCTCCGAGCCGACTACCGACGTGGTAACCAACTACTAACAGCGGCTTCAGGTAGTCCGGAAGTTCCTCTTTGAGCCGAAGGTAGCCCGCATCCTCCAGGAAGCCTGTTCGCACGTTGTTTTCTTGCAACATGGGAATGTGGATTTGCCGGACCAGCTTGGGCGGGTCGCACTGCGTAGCCAGTTTCAGGGCGCGCTCCACAGTTTCCAGCTCTCGGTTGATGGTGGCGTTCTTAGCACCGGCTTGCAACCGGTTCGCGACGTACTTTTTCACATGGTTGGTGGAGAATTCGGAAACACGAGTCGCCCCAAACGCCGGCACCAAATGA
>DATGIH010000305.1:0-8909 GCA_035295865.1 Bryobacteraceae bacterium | reverse complement strand
GCATCGCCGCTGATCGGCAAGACTCGCAGTCCACGAGCTTCCACCGAATATTTGGATCCGCTCACCTGTCCGGCGCCCTGTTCAAGCGTAAGCCGACCGGCAAACAGTTGGGCGCGCGAATCCGCGCCCAGGCGAACCTTCATGCCGCCGCCGAGCGAGACATCCGGCATGTCTTTGCCCGTTTCAATCAACGATCCGTCGAACACGGTGGCATTTCCGGCAACTTGGGAATGATCCAGCCGGAAAGTTCCGTTCGCGGTGGCCACTCCCAACACGGCGGTTCCGGCGGGCAAAATCCCGCTGATCAAAATGGTAAGTAAGACAACAAGAAAAACTCGGTATTTCATGCTAACTTCTCACTCAAACTATAACGTTATCGTTTATAATAAGCAAGCAAAAGATACTTAATAAGTGGCATGACTTACTATGAAGAACTGGGACTATCTCCTTTTGCTAGCGAAGCCGAAGTAAAACGGTCCTACAAACGTCTTACGCTCCTGCTGCATCCGGATCAGCACCAAGACCCGGAAACAAAGGCTTTGGCCGATCTCCAGATGAAGCGGCTCAATGAGATCGTTGCTGTGTTGAGCGATCCGGAGCGGCGGCGAATGTACGATCAGGAGTTACTGGCTGACTTACATAATGTAAGACAAAACAACCCGCTGTTTCTACTGAGATGGCTTCGGAATAATCGCGGTTGGATTCTAGTAACTGGTGCATTGTTTCTTTTTGTGGGTGCGGCGCTGCTGATTCCGGATCTTGATCCAGCGCGTCCAACGACGATCGCGCAGGTGCAGTCGCCCGTTAGCGAGGCAAAGCCCCCCGTTGAGCATGCAGATCGCGTATCTGCCAATAAACCGGCCGTTCGCACTCGACGGCCGGCTATTCCGGCCGCAGTGCCGGCGCAATTTCCGAAGACGCCCGTTGAACCATTCCTTCCGGACGCTCCGCTGGTATCCGCGAAGCCGCAGCCGCCAGCTTTCTCTCCAGGTCCTGTAGTTGTCAGGCCCCCAGGCGAAGCAACTTCGCTGGCTGGGAAATGGGTATTTACTCCCGATCCGATGGATCGCCCGGATCCGAAGAGTTTTCCCGCCGAATATGTGGAGCTGACGATCCTGATATCGGATGGACGCCTGCGCGGCAGCTATCGGTCGCGCTATAAGTTGCCGGATCATTCGCTGAGTCCACATGTTAATTTCTCGTTTGAAGGTGCAGCGAACGCCGTAACGTTCGATTGGCGGGGCGATGGCGGCGCTCGCGGGCAAATCACGTTGCGGTTGCAATCGGACGACACGCTGTCAGTGAACTGGTTTGCGTCCAAAATGGGCTCGGAGCTTTCGCTTGGCTCCGGGTCCGCCACGGTTTACCGATTTCGATGAAGACCGACGTGCGAGTTGTGTTGGCGGCTTGCCTCCTGCTTGCGGCTGCGCAGGCGCTGCGTATCGGCGCGGCGGATCTTCTGTTCCGGCGGGATACCAAGAACTCTGTCGAGCGGGCGGCGGAATGGTGGCCAACGAACGCCGAGTTCGCCGCGCGGCTGGCTGACCTCGATCCCGATCATGCAGTGGATCATCTCCGCCGTGCTGTTTTTCTCAACCCGTCCAACTCTAGGAATTGGATCGCGCTCGGCCTTCAGCTCGAGCTGAGTGGCAACTCGGGCGAAGCGGAGCAGTGCTATTTGAGGGCCGCGCGTAGCGATCGGCAGTATCTGCCTGCCTGGACGTTGGCGAATTATTACGTCCGTCGAAACGACGCCGCGCGATTCTGGCCCTGGGCGCAGGACGCCGCGCGAATGTCTTATGGGGATCTACGTCCTTTGTTTCGCTTAGCCTTCGAAATGTCGCCGAATCCCGATACTGTGCTCGAGAAAATGGTCGCGCCACGAAGCAACGTGGAACATCAGTTCTTGCAGGAGCTTCTGGATCGCAACCTAGATGCGAGCGCCGTCGCGAAACGCATTTTGAGTCGCGCGGACCGGGAAGACGTTCGGCCCTTGTTGAGTTGGACGAATCGTCTCATCGAGAACAAGCGGCTTGGCGAAGCTCGACTGTTGTGGAATGCTCTCGCCGCGAAAAGACTGATCCCGTATCCGCAGACCGCGCTTCTTACGAACGCGGATTTTTCACACGATCCGCTGCCACAAGGAGGGTTCGACTGGCGAATCACGCTGCCGGCCGGAGTGGATCTGGGACGAAGCAGCGAAGGGCTTCGCTTGGAATTTTCGGGCCGCCAGCCGGAGAAGTTCCAGCTTCTGTCGCAAAGCTTGGGCGTGCCGCCAGGGGGGTACCGCCTGTCTTTCGAATACCGCACGGTAGACATCCGCGGCACAACCAATCTTCGCTGGCAGACCGGCGCTGTATCACTGCCGCCGCTGCCGGTCGCCGAAAACTGGACCGAGTGGTCCAACACCCTGGTGGCTGACCGGACGACGGACGAACTCGCTTTGCTCATGGATCGGCAGCCTGGAACTCTGCGCCCGGAAGGCATCGTTTATCTGCGTGGACTAAAGCTGGTTCGCAATGACTGATGCAAAACCCGACAAGCCGTGTCCGAGATGCAGATCCGCGCGTGTGCGCCGTTCCCACTCGCGAAACTTGATCGAAAAGGTTTTCCGGACTCTGGGCTGCGACAAATACCGCTGCCGCGCCTGCGGCTTAGGTTATTTCCGGTTCGGAGGATCCGTTCTGATCGTCCAGGATATCGCGCGCCCGTTCCGGCTGATTTGCCGCTATGTGGCCGCAGCCGCTGCCGTTTTTGCTTCGCTTTATGTCATTCGTTGGATTGTATTGCGCCTGGCTGATCCGGGGCCGTCAGGATGAAGGTGCTGCTTCGAATTCGACCTATCGAGGCGCCCATTCGGACCCTCCAGTTTCGCGAGCTTCTGTCGTGGATAGCTTTTTATATAATCGGCGCTAGTCTCCTGGTGGGACTGGTTTTCTTAGTGACCGGCGCCTTTCCGAGGTGATAGCTAGGCCGTGACCAAGCCAGAGGGCTCGCGGCAAATCGCGAGAATTTCGGCCGCCAACTCCAACCAGTCATCCAACTCCATCGGCTTCGCTCTGCATACGCGCGCGCCCAAGCGTAAGACTTCCGCTTCATCGGTCGGGCTCGGCATGCTGCTCAAAGCCACGACACGAACATGCGACAGTACCGGCTCTTGCCGGATGGCTTGAAGCACGGCCTTGCCATCGTGCCGCGGCAGGTGGAGATCGAGAACGATCACGCACGGCTCCGGCTCCATCGGCGACGTTCGCTGGCTTCTGACGAAACGGATGGCCTCTTCGCCATCTTTGAGCAATTGCAGATTGTATTCGTCGTTCTGATGGTCGAGGGCCAGCCGCAGAAGATGTACGTCGGCCGGATTGTCCTCCATTACAAGAAGTTGCGCAGGTTTTTTGTAATGTTTCACGTTCGTTAGACTCCAGTTTTAGATAGATGTTACGCCAAAGTGAGAACCGAACTACTTGACCCAAGCCATGCCGTCCGGCGAGCTGGTTGAAATCTTCCCGGTCACCGCGAATGTTTTGAGATCGACCACCGCGACATGATTGTCGCCATTGACTGCAATGAAAGCGCGCGAGCCGTCCGGTGCGATCAAGATGCCTTCGACGCCCCGTCCCAGCGGCTTTCGCGTAAGCTCGCGCTTGGCCGCTGCATCGACAACCACTAAATCACCCGCTTCGAGATCGGAGATCAAGACCAGTTTTCCATCGGGTGTGAACTTCAGCCGATTGGATCGCTTGGTTCCTAATTGGATGGTGTCGATGACTTTCTTGGAAGCGATGTCGATGATGGAGACGCCGCCGTCGCGCGAGTGCGATGTCCATATTTGCGATTCGTCCGGCGATATGTCCATCGCTTCGGGGCCTTTGCCGACTGGAACCACGGTTTCATTCCATCCGGCGGCGCCCGCCTTTTCGATGATGCTGATGGTGTCCGATCCGATATTCGCGGTGAAAATCTTACTGCCGTCCTTGCTCACCATCACCATGTGAGTTACGTTCTGGCCGGTGCCGAGCAGCCAGTCGATTTGATTCGCCGCCGGATCGTAGCGGCCGATCAGCTTGTTGACCTCGGCGGTGAAGTACACTTTGCCGTCGTGAAAAAACATGCCATGCGGACGGCGGAGCGATCCCAAATCGACGCGGCGTAGTTCCTTTTGCGCGACGAGATCGATCACCGAAATCGTGCTGCCTGGATTTTTTCCGCCATAGTTACCCACGAAAGCCAGCTTGCCATCGGACGACGCCGCCACTTCGTGCGGTCCTTCGCCGGTGGAGGCGTGGCCAACGATTTTTAGCGTCGCGGGATCGACGATGGAAAGCGTCGCTTCTTCTTTGTTGAGGATCAGCAGAGCGGGGGAAGGCATTTGCGCGGCAGTGAGCGCAGCGGCTGCGGCGAGGAAAAGAAGACATCGCATAGTGAAATTAATATAGCGTAGCGCACCTAATGTTGCCGGCTGCATCGCACGCCTGATTGTTTCTGATGAATCGACGATTCATCACACTCAAACCAGATTGGAATACTCGCGGGCATCGATGGGGACTTCGATCAGGAACGGAATCCGTTTGGCGAGCGCGGTTTCGATGCAGGCTTGCACGGCGCGGATGCTGGTGGCTCGCTGGCTTCCGATCCCGAAGGATTGTGCGATGCGGGTGAAATCCGGTGGATTAAAATCCACGCCATACGGTTCGAATCCGCGGCGTTCGGCGCTGACTCGGATCAAGCTTAACGAGCGATCCACCAGTACGACCACGATCAGGGGAAGCGCGAGCTCGCGGATCAGCGCCAGGTCGTGCACCATCATCAACATTCCGCCGTCGCCTACCAGCGCCAGCACGGCTTTTTCGGGCGCCAGGAGTTGCGCGGCGATTGCCGCCGGAATTCCGAAGCCCATGCCCGAAAGCCCGTTCGACATCAGGAACGTTCCCGGCTCATAGCAGCGCCAGAATTGCCCCAGGACTAACTTGTGCGATCCCACATCGCAGGTGGCGATGCCGTCGCGGGGAAAAACCGCGCGCAGTTCTTCAATCAAACGGAGCGGGGACAATCCGTTTGTGTTTTCCGATGCGGTCCGCTGGACGGCCGCGCGCCGGGTCTCCAGCAATTCCACCGGCCAGGGCTTTGGGTCTGCGATTCGTTCCGCCAGCACTGCCAGCATGGATTCCAGATCGCCAATGGCTTCGAGCGGCCGGTAATCTCCTTCGGCCATCGAGGCATTGTCGAGCGAAACAAGGGGCACGTCCGCGAACCAGGTCTTATCGCACTCCACCGGATCGAATCCGACGGCAAGAATTAAGTCCGCGGCGCGAAGCGTGGCGACAACCTCTTTGTCCATCGCCATGCCGGATGCGACGCCGGCGAACAAGGGATGATCTTCGCTGGCGATCCCCTTGGCTTTTGGCGTAACGAGAAAGGGCGTTTGCAGCTTGTCGATGAGCGTTCGGACGCCGCGAGTGGCGGCCAGGCCGATCAATAGCAGCGGCCGCTCTGCTGCGTTCACACGGGCCGCGATTTCGTCTAAATTGGAACCGCTTTCCTGCGCCTGCGGCGTCGATGGAGCGCCCTCGGCGCCGGAATATTCCTGGATCGCCAAATCGCTCGCGAGCGCGATATGAACCGGCCCTGGCCTGGGCGCCGCCGCTAGATCCATCGAGCGCGAGACGATCTCGGACGCGTTATTTTCGCCTACGCAGAAGGATGCCTTGGCCACGGAGGAAAACAGTTTGTCCAGAGGCAGCCGCTGGTGAGTCATGGTATCGATCGCACGGGTTGGAATCTGCGCCGTTACGGCAACCAGAGGCGCGCGGTCCAGCCACGCGTTCGCAACACCAGTCACCAGATTGGTCGCGCCTGGACCGAGCGTCGAGATGCATAGGCCGGGAGTGCCGGTCATTTGTCCCACCACTTGGGCCATCCAGGCCGCGCTCGATTCATGACCAGTGAGCACGAAGCGCAAACCCGCTCGCCGGCAAGCGTCGATAAACGCCACAATTTCGCCGCCGGGCAATCCGAAAGCCCACTCGACTCCGCGCGCGGCGAAGGTTTGGGCCATGGCTTCAGCGTGGTTCGCCATACAGTTCCTACATGATAGCGGAATGAGAGAAATTCACTTGGCCGGATTCAATGCTCGCGTCATGGCGGCAACAAGCTGCTGCCAGCGCGAATGTTCCGAGGCCAATTGCCGCTTTCCCGTTTTCGTCAACTGATAGACCTTCACCCGCTGCTTGTTTTCAGAAACGCTCCACTCCGACGCAATCCAACGTTGCCGCTCCAAACGATGCAGCGCGGGATAAAGCGAACCGGTGTCCACGTCGAACGCTTCGCCGGAATTGGCGCGAATCGCGTTGGTGATGCCGTATCCGTGTTGGGGCCCCCATTGCAGCGTTTGCAAGATCAATAGATCCAGAGTCCCTTGCAGCAACTCGATGCGGTTCTTGTAGGCGCCGGCCCGGGGCATGTTGACATTCTACATCCGGGAGCGAACGTAGTTGGCAGAAAATCCTCGGAAGCAAGGCATACGGCCTTGTGAAACCATGGGGTTAGCTTCGGCATGGGCCGTGCAGGAGCAGCTCGGTTATGGAGGGCCGAATATGAAAGAAGTCCTGAAAGATGCCGCCAAGACCGGCGAACGGGTAGTGGAGCGAATCGCAGCTTCCAGGGAGGCGGTGGCGGATGCGTTCGAAGACACGCGCCATTTCGTGATTCAAACGCGCCGGACCATCCGGGATTTATTGGGCGATGCCAAATACAATATCAAGCGTTTTCCGTTCCGCTCCGTTGGCGTGGCGTTTGGCGCCGGAGCCATCGTGGGGATTTTAATCTCGCGCGGCACGCAACGGCGCTAAAACGCGACACAGTTGGGTGATAAGACCCATGCTTGAACCGCAGGAACCGCTCGGGTATAAGATTCCATCGTAGATCTACGGGGTTATTAGCGGCTTCTGGTGGGCTTGGGATTGCAGCGTCGGTTAGCCAGGGGGGAAGGTAACCTATGCGAAAAGCAATCTCTCTTTCACTGGTTCTCGGTTTGGCAGCGGCTTTTAGCGCAGCGCAAGAAAAGCGTCCGCCGACCGCCCAAAGCCAACGGGGACGGGAATTGTTCTTGAAATCTCCCAAGGGCACCGCCTGCGCCACTTGCCACACCATGGATGGGGTGGGAACGTCAGTGGGTCCGGACCTGACGCGATTGGCGTCGATTGCGACGGCGCACAGCATGGTCATGACCATCAAGATGACCATGACTAACGAAGTGATGTTGGTCAAGACGGCGGAGGGCAAATTTCCAGGAATTTTGAAGCAGAAGCAGGGGGACGACATTGAGATTTTCGATTTGAGCAAGATGCCTCCGGTGCTGCGGAAGTTGACTGGGAAGCAAGTGGAATCGATGGAGCGCGACGTAGTTTGGCGGCATCCGCCGGCGCTTGCCGATTACAACGCCCAGGAGTTAGCCGATATCATCGGGTTCCTGCGCTGGGCATCCAACGGATCGCAAAAAGAGATCAAGCCCGCGGAAGTAGACGACTCCCAGTAGGCCGGGAAAAGAAAGCGGGCTCGCTTATGCTGGCCCGCTCTTGGTTTTAATGACCGTCGTGGTCGCTGTCCGAAGCGGCCGCTTGGGCCTTAGGGCTCAATGTCACCGTGTCTTTGGGCTCCACCGCTTTCTGCTTGACCTGCTGCTGGTGCGCTTGTTGCGCCTGTTGCAGATAAACCTGACTCGTCGCGGTTGTGCTGTTGATGCTGTTTGTCATTGAACTGCTCCTTGTGCTGGTTCTTATCGGAGCCCCACAACAATGTATTAGAAAAAAAGATACCGTTCGGTCAGAGCGAGCGCAAGAAGTTCAACAGATCCTGTTTCTGTGTCTTTGGCAGAGCCTGAAACACGCTGATCACGCGACTCGCCTCCGAACCGGGACCACCATGATCCAGAATCGCTTGCAGCAAGTCGCTCGTCCGGCCATCATGCAGGAAGAAGATGCGCTGACCGACTCCCCACAATGGGGCGGTGCGAAACTCGTCGGGACCCGCAACCCCTTGCGTAACACCGTCGGAGAGTTGTGACCCCATGTGGTGTATGGCTAAATCGGAAAAGAGGTTTACCGGTTGATGGCTGAGGGCGGCGCTGGACGAATTGCCGGTAGTGAGGGTCGGCGTGTGGCAAGTCGCGCAACCAACCAGAGTAAAGATAGCCCTGCCGTCTTGAATCGAGGAAGAACAGCCACTCCCGGTACAAGCGGGCTTGGGTTGGTCCAGAAACTTCATGAATCCCATGAAAGCCAGAATGTCTGAAGGCGTGGTGCTTCCAATGTTCAGGACAGACAAGCTTTCGGGCGTACCGTTGGTGGCGCATTTCGGATCTTCTTCGCGCTCGTTTGGGAAGTTCTCGTTCGTCACTCCCATTTCGACGTTGTACGCCTCCCCCGCGAAAATCTCGAGCGACTTGTTTTGCGCCTTCCAGCCGAAACGCGTAACCGTGCCATCATTGCCATTGGTGTTCAAGCGCCCCTTGATTCCATAGATGGATTTGAGATGATTCGGATCACTCGCCAGATTCTGCTGCAGCGTGGTATTGGGAATGGCCTCAATCAATCCACCACCGAAGATTGGGGTGGGAATCCGGAAAATGATGTTGTTGGTATTAGAAAAATTGGGCTGTGTGATGGCGCATCCCGCGGGCGCGTCCGGGCGGCCGGTGATGGTGAAAATACCGTGCACACCGCCATCGGGCGATCCATCCGGATTACGGATGAAGCGGACCTCGCGCACCGGCCCGTTGATTGTAAGGAAAGGCGGCGCGGTATTTCCCGGCGCCATGCTCGCCAGATTTGCGACTTGCGGGTTGATCGCGGGGCTGGATCCACCCACGGCGGGCTGCGCGTGGCATCCGCCGCAGGAATCCAGATTGAATC
>DATGIH010000304.1:0-18497 GCA_035295865.1 Bryobacteraceae bacterium | reverse complement strand
TGGAGTAATAGACAGGATTAAGCGGCGTTCCATCCTGGAAAGTCAGATTACCGCTGAGCTCCCAATTCGAAAAGACCGGCCGCCACACTGGCGCACTCGGAATGTTATACACCCATCCGCCGCTCAAGCGCCGCCGCACGTCAAAGAACGAGAGCCCGCGCTCCAGACGCAAATTCCGCTCGTCCTGCGCTCCAAAACTTTCGAACGATCCAGGGACAATTCCATCCGAGTCGTCAATGGACTTGGCCCAAACGAAGCTCGCCAGGAACGAGAGCCTGTGCGTCAATCGCTTCTCAGCTTTCACTTGCAGCGAATGATAAATAGAGTTCGCCATGTGCTGGTCTTGAAAAAGTGTCCCGAGGTCCGGGAAGGTCCGCAGGGATTGCAGATCGCCTGGGCGCGGTGGAAGGTCCTGGCCGATTTCAACGTGGGCGGGCGTGTTGAACCGCCGGAACCGCCCGAGGTCCGTGCCCTTGGTTCCCACGTAGGCCAATTCGAACAACGTATTGCCCGGGAGCTCATGCTGGATACTGGCCGACCATTGCTGCACGTAAGGCGTGGGCGCATTTTTATCCACACCGAAGTAGCTGGGAAATCCAGTGGAGCTGGTGGAGGGGAATCCGTTTTCGAGCGTGAGCACCGGCGCCAATCCGGACGGTTGATTGAACTGATTCGTCACGCCGTTCCGGAGCAAATTGTACGCTTCGATGGCTTGCTCCGGACTGTAGTAAATTCCGTAACCAGCGCGGAACACCGTGTCATGCATGCCGCCGAAAATATGCGGGAGCCGAGCGGCCAAGCCGACACGAGGCGCGAAATTCGCATAGTTGGGATTGGTGGAGCTCGAAACCGGCTTCAAGATCGGTGCGCCGGGCAGCCTGGAATAATCCAGGTTCAGGAGATTGCCGCGATCTTCGGTGAATGGCGAGAAATATTCGTAACGCAGGCCCGCCGAGATAGTGATGCGCGGCGTGAGCCGCCAATCGTCCTGGATGTAGGCGGCGTAATTATCACGTCTCAGGTACGCTTGCGCATTCCCGACAGCGCGCTGCGTCTGCGCTGCGTCGCCCAGCAGGAAATCGGCGAACGCATCGCCCGTGTTATTCGGATTGTTCGGATCGTTCGTGTACTGTCCGTTGAAGATGAAATTTCCACGAACGAACAGACTTTGCAAATACGCCATGGTGAAGTGGGTGAACTGAAAGCCCGCTTTCCAGGTGTGGCGGCCGGTGGTTTTAGAGAATCCATCCGAGAAATACCAGGTGTTGTCGCGCTGGGTCTGCGGCACGTTGTCGGAATCCTGCACCGTTTCGTAATCGCTGACCGTGATCGCCGGCAGTCCATACGTAAACGGATTGGTAGCCAGGCCAGTGATTCCCAAATTCGCCAACACGTTAGTCCCGAATGCGCTCTCCGGAAGATCGAATACCCTGAGCCGCATGAATGAAAAGTGCGCTTCGTTCACCCAATTGGAACCGCTGAACGTGTGCCCGATCACAGCCTGCTGCGCGCGCGTTTGCTCCACAGTTGGCAGCGCGGGAAACGATCCGGCCAGATCCGCGCGCTCGTCGTTGATGGTGTATCGCACAAAGAAATGGCTGCGCGGACCCCAGGCACGATCCAAGCGGATCGAGCCGTTGTCGGAATGGTCGCGATTGGGCGTGGTATCCACGTAATCCGATCCGTTCGGAAGCGCGGCGTTCGGCAGAGGCTCGTAAGCGGCGAGATATTTCGCGGCTGCGGCGTCGATGCGGCTCGAGGGAATCCGGTTACCCGGAAAGGGCGAGCGGGTGCCTGCTGGCGTCAACGTAGATGGATCAAAGATGACTTGTCCGCCGGAAAAATCGCCGCCGCGTACTGCCGCGTCCGGCAAGGTATGCTGGGTCGCCTCCGCGGAGCGGTTCTCCAATCGTTCAAACGACGCGAAGAAGAACGTGGACGGCGCCACCGGACCGCTCGCGGTTGCCCCATATTGATTCTGGCGGAAAACACCGCGCGGCAATCCAGGAACTTCGAAGAATCCTCGAGCGTCCGTGGCCTCGTTGCGCAAGAACTCGAACGCGTTGCCGTGGAACTTCGAGCTTCCGGGCTTGGTGGCGACGTCGATCACAGCTCCGCCCGATTGCGGGAACTCGGCGGGCGTTAGCGAAGTCTGAATCCGAAATTCTTCCACAGTCTCCATCAAAGGAATCACCGAAATCGCACGGACGTTCTGATCCGTGTCGTAAGCCCCATCCAGGATGTAGCTGTTTTGGTCCGACCGCGCTCCGTTCACGGGTGCATTGAACGCGACCGCGCCTCTATTGCCTTGCTGATCGTCGTTGATATCGTGCGTGAATCCGCCGAGCTGGCGCGGAATCGCTCCCGGTCCCAGCGTCACCAGCGAAATGATGTTCCGCCCGATGAGCGGCAGATCTTCCAGGAAATTCGAACCGAGCAGATAGCCTTCCGAAGCATCGTCGGTCTGCAGCGGCGAAACATGTGCTCTGACGGTGACGGACTCATTTCTCCGTCCCAGATGCAGATCGATGTCGAACCGCGATTTCTTGTCGAGTTCCACAAAAAGAGGCGACACGGTCACGGCTTGAAAACCATCGTGCTCGGCGGTGACCGTGTACGCCCCGGGAAGAAGATCGTCGATCCGATAACTGCCAAAAGCGTTTGAAACAGTCTTTCTGGAAAAACCCGTTGCGTTGTTGATGGCTTGAATCGCAACACCCTCAACCGTAGCGCCCTTTTCGTCGCGTACATCGCCCAGGATGCTTCCCGTGGACACTTGCGCATCCAGAGGAAGCGCCAAAACGATGAGCAATGCGAGAAATACCAGCGCAGAAAGAAATAGGATTATCCGGTATGACCGGTCAGTTTTTATCATGGAATTTTCGTTAGTCTCCCGAGTCCACCAGGCGTTCCAGACGCGCGATGGCATCGTCCAGATCGTGGTATTGCAATTCCCAAATTCCGGCGCTGAGCAAGCGTTCGTAGCATCGCCATTGAGCTTGCCGGGTTTCCCATGTTCCGAAGGTACTGTAACGCTGGCACCACTCCAGCGCCTCGTCTTTGGGATACGGTTGCACACGCGCCGCGCCTACCGCGTTGCGCCTGAGAAATACGATGTGATCAATCGTGCATCCTTGCAAGGTTTGAATAGGCAGGCTCCGCGTGAAGATTTGCATCGCGATCTTTCCATTCGGACGCGCCGCGGCCAGGCGATCTTGAAGCTCCGGAAAAAGCAGCCGGGCGTCTTCGCGCAGACGCAGCGAATACGGATCGCCCATCGCATAGCGGTCGGACCGGTCGCGAACCAGGAACACTCCGTCGTCGGATGCGAAGCCCCAGCCCGCCCGCGCGCACGCATACGAAAGTGTGCTCTTGCCCGCGAACGAATCGCCGAGGAGCGCAACGCCCCGGCCATTGCGCACCACCAATCCGCAATGCAACGAGGCACAGGATTGCTGTTCGATCAACGTCAGGCCTCCCGCGATGAGAAACCGGTAGCGCAGCAGCGCGTGGTCGCGCGCGACGGATTGCGTGGTCCACGCGAAGCCGAAGCTTTTTTCGAAATCGCAGAGCATGAAGTTTTCCGCGTTCGCCACGTACATCATGAGATGCTCGCGCGAACGCACCACGGATTGCGCCGGTAAAGGCTCATCGCTGCCCTTTGCCACTGCGATGTGCATCCGTGCCGGCCTAGCATCAAACTGCTGCGTAAACTCGCCCCAGCCTTCCGCCGCGGATTCGATCACATCCACCGAATCGGAAGCGATATCGAGCGGAAAGCCGCAAGGGTAAAATCTCGACTGAAACGGCAGATCCAGCGCCGAAAGCACCGGATCGGGGAGCGCCATTTCGAGAACGTTTTTCTCATCCATTCGCTGCCAGATTACGGCATCGGCCGATTGAAAGCTAGCAGTTTACGTGCGCGAAAGCGAGATTTTACAAGAAAGGTACAAACTGGAAACAAGCCGGATGACAAAGCCCGCGAGCGCGATCCCAACCACGCCCCACAAGCGCATAAATCCGTAATCCACAATCAACGTCAGAGCCAAACTAAGAGCAGCCACGCGGTACAGCAGGTGATTCGCCTTGAGCGCGGATGTCAATCGGATTTCAAGAGCGAGAAGCACCGCAATGGGGAGTTGCAACAGGGATGCTCTTTGAACCACGCCCACCAGATGCGTCGCTGCTTGGCTGAATGCGCCTTGCTGAAATAGAATCCGAATGATGGGCTCGGAAAAATACATCAGCGCGCCGGTGACTGGCAGGATGACCGCCAGGATCGCCAAGCCGTAAGTCCGCAACGTGCGGCGTAACACGCGTGGCTCGCCGAGCATTGCGCCCACGGAAATATGCGGGAGCACGGCCGTTCCAACCGCAGTGGGTCCGATGACGATCAGAACGCCTAGCAGGCGTGTGCCGTAATTGAGCGCGGACACGCTGCCGGAGTCCAGCCGTGCCGCCATGCCTTGATCCACCAGCGTCGTGCCGGTCATTACCAGCGTCACAGCCACTAGCGGCGCGTACTGATCGGCCACCTGCTGCACTGATCCTGTAACGCCCGCCCAGCGGGGAACCATCGGATATCCGGCGCGCTTCACGCCAATCCCAGCCGCAACTGCTTCCAGTGTTCCTCCGGCCAGCGTTGCTACGGCCAACGCCGTTACGCCGTACTCTTTGCCGGCGGCGAGTAACGCAATGATGGAAATGACTGGGGTGATCAGCGGCACTGCGGCAGCGTATGCGAATTGATGCTCGGAGTTCAGTACCGCTCGCCAGGTTGCGCCCAAACTGCCGAACGGCACCACCGCAATCATGACGAGCAGCAACCGGCTGGTCAGTTCCAGTTTCTGCGCACCGAAACTTGGAGCCAGCAACGGTAGGATGACTCCGGATAGAGCGGCGGCAATCAGGGCCGCCAGGATAAATGCAGCGCCCGCAGCCGCGAGCACATTCGAATACAAGGCTTCCGCCGCCGTTCTACCTTGCTTCTGCCGCAGTTCGATCAAAGCGGGAATGAGCGCCGAGTCGAGCGGGCCGGCCAACAAATCCATAAAGAACGCGGGCAAGAGAAATGCGATCAGGAACGCATCCATCGCATCGCCTGCGCCGAAAAGCCGCGCGGCCAGGATCACTTTCACCGCGCCAGCCACTTTGACTGCGGCTGTCCATCCACCCACCGTGGCGGTGTCGGCCAGCATGCGCCAACTGGCGGAGCGAGGCGGGCGCGTTTCGCGGCTGTACTCAAACGGCCGATTCATGCGTCAGCCAAGCATGGCATACTTCCTACGATAGTCAATGAAAGTAAACTGCAAATGCGCGCCGCGATCGTCCACTATTGGCTGCTGAATTTCCGGGGCGGCGAAAAAGTGGTGGAAGCGCTGTGCCGCTTGCTGCCGGACGCCGACATTTTCACGCTGTTTTACGATCCCGAAGCGGTATCACCCATCATCCGATCGCATCGCGTGCGAAGTTCGTTTCTGCAGCCGTTTCGAAAAACCTATCGCGCCCTTCTTCCGTTCATGCCGATGGCGCTCGAAAGTTTCGACCTGCGCGATTACGATTTAGTGGTATCGAGCGAGTCGGGTCCGGCGAAGGGCGTGATTCTTCCCGCCACCGCGCGCCACGTCTGCTATTGCCATACGCCGATGCGCTATCTCTGGGATCTGTATCCGGCGTATCGGAACGATTGGACGCAGTCGCACCTGAAACGCGCCTTGATGACGCCGTTCGCGAATTATCTCAGGCTTTGGGATTTTGCATCGGCGGCGCGAGTTGACCAATTCGCCGCCAACAGCGAGAACGTAAAACGGCGGATCTGGAAAACCTACCGCCGCGAGTCGCAGGTGATCTGGCCGCCAGTCGCCGTAGAAACGTTCTATTCAAAGCCGGCGGAAGATTATTACCTGATCGTTTCCGAGCTCGTGGCTTACAAGCGTTTGGACTCCGCCATTCGGGTGTGCGCGGCCACCGGACGGAAGCTTCGCGTTGTGGGCGCCGGTCCGGAATATAAATCGCTCAAACGAATCTCGAACGCCAACATCGAATTTTGCGGAAAGGCTACGGATGCAGAGGTACGCGAGCTTTACTCCCGTTGCCGGGCGTTTCTCATGCCAGGTGAAGAGGATTTCGGAATTACCGCCGTCGAGGCACTGGCGAGCGGAAAACCGGTGATCGCGTTTAGGCGCGGAGGAGCGCTTGAAACGGTGCCCACGCAAGATCCACTGGGCGGAATCTTTTTCAACGAGCAATCCGACCACTCATTGCGCAACGTGATCGAGCATTGGGAACAGATCGAAAATCAAGTCCAGCCGGGAATGTTGCAGGCATGGGCGTCGCAATTTTCTGAAGCCGAATTTGCGAGAAAGATGCGCGCCGTATTATTTCCAGAAGCTTCCGGGATTGCGGACTTGTAAAACTGTTGTAAAAACAGGCTTTTCCCTGCTCAGTCGATAAACCGCTCGGTTACAATTTCGGTGGGCATGCAGACAGTTTTGGTGATTGACGACGATCGAACGGTTCGCGACACCATTGGCGTGATGCTGGAGCAGGAAGGCTATCGAGCCATCCTGGCAGACGACGGCGCGAGCGGCCTTTCACAAGCTGTCACGCTAAAGCCCGGACTCATTCTCGTCGATCTGCGCATGCCGGGTCTCAGCGGCGAAGAAGTCTGCCGCCAAATCCGCGCCAACGGAATGAACACGCCGATGATCGTGCTCAGCGCTGTTTGCGGCGAAATGGATAAAGTGCAGTTGCTCGAAATTGGCGCCGACGATTATGTGGTGAAGCCGTTCGGAGCGCGCGAGCTGCTGGCGCGAATTCGCGCGGTTTTGCGCCGTGCGGCGCCCTCTGATTCCAAGATCATGGCGTTCGCGGACGTGGAGGTGGATCTCACGCGGCGTTCGGTTTCCAAGCGCGGCGAAGAAGTGAAAATGACGCGGGCCGAGTACAATCTGCTGACGTTTTTTCTGCAGAATCCGGACCGCGCACTCACACGCGAAATGATTCTCAACTCCGTTTGGGGCTACGATTCGTTTCCAAACACGCGAACCGTGGACGCTCACGTAGTGCGCTTGCGGCAGAAGCTGGAGCCGGATTCCGGCGTTCCTCGCCACTTTCTGACCGTTCACGGCGTGGGCTATCGATTCTTGCCTTGAATTTGCATAATGCGTAACGTACTGATCGTCGAAGATACGGAATTCTGCCGCGATACGCTGGAGCTCGCCTTGATGACGCTCCCCAATCTCTCGGTGCGATCCGTCACCACCGCCGAAGAAGCGCTGGAGTGGTTGGATACGCATGAGGCGTGCGCCTTGGTGACCGATCTTCGCCTGCCGGTCATGAACGGCTTCGAATTAATTGAAGCCGTGCGGGGACGCCCCTGGCAGGCATCCTTGCCGATTCTTGTCATTAGCGGCGACAGCGATCCAAGAATTCCATCGCGCGTGGCAGATCTCGGAGCGAATGCGTTCTTCGCTAAACCCTACTCGCCTACCGAAGTGCGCAATAAGCTCGAGCAGTTAATCAACTCTGGCGCCGAGGCAAGCGATAATTAGCAGAGTGCTTAAGACAATTTTCCTGCTGTTGCTTGGAACGGAATTCCTCTCTTTTGCTCAAGCCCCTGCGGCCCTGATGCGCGATCCCAGCGTCAAGGCTGCGCTCGAGGCCGCCAAAACCAACGAGCCGAAGACGCTCGAAAGGCAGCTCCAAGTGTGCGCCATCGCGGCTCCTCCCTTTCATGAAACCGCCCGGGGAATTGAGTTGCAGCGGCTATTCAGCAATCTCGGATTGAAGAACGTCCACATCGATAAAGTGGGCAACGTCATCGGAACGCGGCCGGGAGCGGCGCCCCGCCCTAACTTGGTTTTCAGCGCGCATCTCGATACGGTTTTCCCGGATGAGTCTGTAAAGGTCATGCGCGAAGGCTCTCTCCTCAAAGGTCCAGGCATCGGTGACGATTGCCGCGGGCTGGCCGTCATGCTCGCCACCATCCAAGCGCTGGAGGAAGCGAAAGTGCAAACTCCAGGCACGATCACATTTGTCGCCGATGTGGGCGAAGAAGGCTTAGGCGACCTGCGCGGGATGAAGGCGTTGTTCAACGAAACGATGCCGGGACAGATCGATAGATTCGTATCCGTGGATGGCAACGGCCTGGATATCGTGAACACCGGGGTCGGCAGTATGCGTTACCGCGTCGAATTCAAAGGTCCCGGCGGCCACAGCTACGGCGCATTCGGAATGGCGAATGCAATTCAAGCAATGGGCCGCGCCATTGCGAAAATTTCGGATTTCCAGGTACCGGCCAATCCAAAAACGACGTTCAATGTCGGACGCGTTGGCGGTGGCACGTCCGTCAATTCGATTCCCACCGAAGCTTGGATGGAAGTCGATATGCGATCCACCGATGTCGGCGCGTTGAAAGCGTTAGACGCGCAGTTTCTCGCTGCTGTTCACTCGGCCGTGGACGAAGAAAACCACCGCTGGAACAATCGCGGAAAAGTGAGCGCAGCACCCGAGTTGGTTGGGCTTCGTCCCGCGGGACAAACTCCAGACGACTCGCCCATCGTCACAACCGCGCTCGCCACATCGCGAGCTCTGGGCCTGGTGGAAGGTTTGCGCGAAGGTTCCACGGATGCGAATGTTCCAATGAACATGCACATTCCGGCGATCACCATCGGGGGTGGCGGCTCCGGATCGGGAGTCCACACGCTGAGTGAAACCTACGATCCGACGGACTCGTGGCAAGGAACTCAGCGTGCGGTGTTATTAGCAATCGCGTTGGCCAGATAAATCCGGCGCGAACGGCTTACATGCTGTAGAAGAACTCTTCATTGACCACTTTGCCGCCCGCGACCTTGTAGATGGCGACTTCCTCCATGTTGAAGCGCTTTTTCTCGGGCTTGAAAGTGACGTCCATTTTAAAAACCACCGAAAAATAAGGGCCAGCCACCAGCGGACCTTCCACTTTCAGCGAATGCACTTCATGATTCGACACCCACCATTCGCCCTTGGCTTGCACCGCCGCGATGCCTTTGGCTTCGCGCGATTGTCCCGGAGGTGCGAACGGCTCCACGCTAACGATATCGGGCGAATACAGCTCCTTCATCGCATCTTCGAATTTCCCCGCCGAGCACAACTGAACGAGTTTATCCGCAACATCCTTGGTTGTCATGTCGATCTCCTCACCGACATTGTCTCAGGTT
Organism: Bryobacteraceae bacterium; assembly: GCA_035295865.1. Classification (GTDB taxonomy): domain Bacteria; phylum Acidobacteriota; class Terriglobia; order Bryobacterales; family Bryobacteraceae; genus Palsa-89. The sequence continues at coordinate 9,297 of DATGIH010000304.1, read as the reverse complement.
TCGGTTAAGAGATTGTGACGATTACTTCAGCGTCGCCAGCACCGCTTTGCTGATTTTCGCGACCACATTCACCTGCGGGTCCACCACTTCGGCGATGTCGTAACGCATCGCCGCTCCCAGAACGAGCGCGGACTCATTGGGTGTCAGATGATAATCGTGCTCCAGCCAGCGCGCGAGGTTGGTTGTGGCAGCGCGCAGAGCGTCGGGCAGCGATCCGGCGATTCCCATCGCCATAATGTACTCGTCATTTTCGGCCCGCGGATCTCCGCCACCGTTGCCGGGAACGAGGTTGACTGTGAACTCCACATCCATCGAAGTTTCGAGCGCATCGCCCGTCAACTCGCCATCGCCTTCCACGGCATGTCCGTCTCCGACGAACAAAAGCGCGCCTGCCTGGTTAATCGGCAGGTAGAGCGTCACGCCTTCGCGAATCTGGTTGTAATCCATGTTGCCGCCCCAGCCTCCCAACCATCCGGATCGGAATGCCTGCTTATCCGGCGGCGCCACGGCCACGCATCCGAGCATGGGCTGGAGTTTCACGCGGAAATTCTTGAGATGTTCGGAAGGATGTGCCGGCGCGGCGAATCCGGCGGCACGATCCAGTCTCCATTCGCTATCGAAGTTGCCGTCGTACTTAGACTCCTGAATATAATCGGGATCGAGAGCGCTGCCCACGATCCGGTCTCCGCTTCCGGCCGAATCGCGATTTAAGCGGATGCGCTTGAATTTCACTACCAATGTATCGCCCGGCTGCGCGCCTTCGACATAAAATGGCCCGGTCTCCGGGTTTCCTCCATTCGACCTTCGTTTCCCCGAAGCATCTCGTCCGCCGGCATCCACAGTGGTAGTTCGTACCGTATCGCCTGGATTGATATGCAGAGCTGGAGGAATGTTGCCGGAAAAGAAGCGATGAAACTGGGTGGGAGTGAAATCGCGGGTCTGCGGAGCTGCTTTTACCTCGATGTGCCGCTGCGCCGTCCATTGAGACTCCTCCGTACCGCGCATGACGGTGCCGCTGAGCCCATTTTCCGATAAGTGGCCTATGAAGTCGCCAAACTTTCCGCCGTCCGGACGCGTTCCCGTGAACTTCACGGTGTCACCCTCCACCGTTCCTTCCAGCTTCAACTCGTTTACCGTGCCGGTGAGCTTGTTGCCGTCCACTTTGAGCTCCCCAGTCGCGTGGGCAACCTCCTCTCCAAAGCTGATCAAGTTGAAATTCCACTTGCCGGAAATATCGGCGCCAAACGTGGCGGCGGCCCCGAGAATCAGTAGCAGAACACTTCGTTTCATTTCACGCTCCTTCCAATCATGACAAGACGAACAATGGGGACTGGAAGTTCCCTTCGAACTCAGATATCATACCCACCATGAATCGAAGATCCATGCTCAAAGCTACCGCCGTCGCGCCGCTCGCCGGAATGCTGAACGAAGCTCGCGCCCAAGACGGCGGACGCATCAAACAATCCGTGTGCCGCTGGTGTTACGACAAGATGAGCCTCGATGACTTGTGCAAAAATGCCGCGCGCATGGGAATCAAGGGCATCGATCTTTTGAATCCCCCGGAATGGCCCACCGCGCAGAAGTATGGCTTGGTGCCCTCGATGACTCCGGCCAACATCTCGATTCCAGTCGGATTCAATCGCAAAGAAAACCACGCCAAGCTGATCAAAGAGACTCGAGAAAACATCGAGCGTGCCGCGGCGGCCAAAGCTCCCAACGTGATCGTGATGTCGGGCAACCGGAAAGGCATGCCGGACGAAGAAGCCAAGGAAAACTGCACCATAGGCCTGAAGCAACTCACGCCGATCGCCGAGGACAAAGGCGTGACCCTATGCTTGGAACTGCTGAACAGCAAAGTGGATCACAAGGATTATCAGTGCGATCACACCGCTTGGGGCGTGGATGTGATGAAGCGCATCAACTCGCCGCGAATGAAACTGCTGTATGACATTTATCACATGCAGATCATGGAAGGCGATATCATCCGCACCATTCGCGACAATATCCAATACATCGGGCATTTCCACACCGGTGGCGTGCCGGGGCGGCACGAGTTGGATGATACACAGGAGCTGAACTGGCGGACTGTGGCAAAAGCGATCGCGGATCTGAATTATCAAGGTTACATGGCACACGAATTCATCCCGACGCGAGACCCCATGCAATCGCTCGAAGAAGCGGTGAAGCTGTGTACCGTCTAGCAGGGCTGTCTGTTGCATTCGCCATTTGCGGCTCGGCCGCGCCCAACGGAATCGATCCTGGTTCCATTGAGCGCATCGCGTTAGAAGAACTCGCCGCCACCAAAACTCCGGGCGCCGCCGTGGCGGTGGTCCTGGGGGATCGAGTGGTTTTCTCCCACGGATACGGGCTGTCGAGCGTGGAAACGGGCGTGCCGATCACTCCGGACATGCTGTTCCGATTGGGCTCTACCACCAAGATGTTCACGGCATCCGCCGTCGCCAGCTTGGCGCTCGAAGGAAAAGTCGAGCTGAATGCGCCGGTGAGCAAATATATTTCCGGGCTCGATCCCGCCATCGGCGCGCTCACGGCCAATCAACTCCTTAGCCACACCTCGGGTCTCCGCGATGAAGCGCCCATGTTCGGGTCCCACGACGAAACAGGTCTCGGAATCGGCATCCATGCCTGGAAAGCGGATTTTCTGTTCGCACCGCCAGGCAGGATCTATTCGTACTCGAATCCAGGCTACTGGCTGGCCGGATATCTGGCTGAGACGGTCAGCGGAAAACCGTACGCGGATGTGATCGCGGAACGGTTGTTCAGGCCGCTTGGAATGCAGCGAAGCACGCTACGCCCCACCATGGCAATGACATGGCCGCTGGCGCAGGGTCACGAAGTTCGCGATGGAAAAACGGCGATTATCCGGCCTGCCGCTGACAACGCGTCCAGCTGGCCTGCAGGTTCCATCTTTTCGAGCGTGCTCGATCTATCGCGGTTCGTCATCGCGTTCATGAACGATGGAATGCTGGATGGCAAACGCGTTCTTCCTTCGCGATTGATCGAAATCCTGTCGAGCCCGCATGCGACAATTCCGGGTTCCGACGACCATTATGGATACGGTCTCGATCTAGCTACGGCCGACGGCGTACAGTGGGTACACCACGGCGGATCGCGAGCGGGCTATGGATCGATGATCCGCATGGCGCCGGACCGCAAATTCGCGGTGATTATCACCGCCAATCGCACGGGGTCGAGCATGCCGAAGCTCGCGGACGCCATTTCGGAAGCTGCGCTCAACCTTGCATCGAAACCGGACCCCGAGCCGGCGACGCATCCTTTAGATACCGCGGAATCTCTACGCTACGCTGGCGTCTATCGTAACGGTCTGAGCAAAATCAGGCTAGAAGCCGCAGACGGCGGGGTAAACGCGAAGATCGATCAAACCGCGTTGCGATTTACGCGCGCCGGCGCGAATTTCCTGCTGAAAGGTGAGACGAAATTGGTCCTGGTCCCCGGTTCGGACAACCGGCCAGAGTTCGTCTTCCTCGACGGCCGAGCATTCCGCGCCGAACGGTGAGCCGAGGCGATCCGCTTTTCGGCGTCTGCTGGTCACAATCTCCGTTAAAGAGTACGATCGCACCCCAGAGGAACTCATCCGATTCCCAAGCGGATTAGGGCGCGGATCCGAGGGAGAAAATGCGCGGCGCCGAGTGGTTCGCAAATTCATCGCACGTTTCACTGGACATTCATCTGCCCTTAACGAAGCCGTATTGAATCGTTGTTACAGTTCAGAGTCGAGCTCAAAAGGTTTGTAACGCAACTTAAAGATCTCGCCATAGAAAGGGCAGCGATGAAACGAAAAGCAGCAATGCTTTGCTATTTGACTGCGGCCACGACCGCGTTCTTTGGGAACGCTCTGTTTGCCGCCGAGGGTCCGATTCCTGGAGGCCTACCACGCCTGGACCACGTTTTTGTGATCATGATGGAGAATCATAGCTACAGTCAGATTCTCAATAACCCGAATGCGCCGTTCATAAATGAACTGGCCAACACTGCGAACAAAGCGACCAATTATTTCGCGGTTGCGCACCCCAGTCTGACCAACTATCTGGAAGTGGTTGGCGGATCGAATTTCGGTATTCAGACCGACAATTACCCCGATTGGCATAACTCGGCTTGCTCACCCAACTTAGCCACGAAGCAAGTATCCACCGATAATCCAGCGAGTGGCAAGATTTGCCCGATCGTCGGAACTGGCACCGACGCCGCCACGCCTGCCGTCGACCTTACCAACGAGACTACGGGACCCCCCGGAGTGCTGAACATCGATGGCGTTCAGTCGATCCCGTCGGCCAGCAACATTTCCGGCAAAACCATTGCGGATCAATTAGCCGAGCGCGGTCGAACATGGAAGAGCTATCAGGAAAGCTTGCCCGTCCAAGGCGCCGACACCGTCAACTACAGCGACGGTTTCTTCACCAACAACACCGATTTCACTAAAATCACACCAGCGCTTACACCCCCGTTGACCTCCAGCAACATCGTTCTGCTATACGCGGTCAAGCACAACCCGTTCGCGTACTTCACCAGCATCCAAGAGGGCGACCAGCCTGGCAGCAGCTTGGATAATATCGTCGGATTTGATGGACCCAACGGATTGTACGCCGATCTTCGCGCGGGCAGCGTCCCGACGTACTCCTTCATCGCGCCCAACCAGTGCAACGATCAACACGGACGCGGAAACGGCGGTCCATTCTGCGCTTTCGATCCGAACGACAACGGCACCCAGACGGGGCTGAACCCGGCTTTGATTTATCAAGGCGATGTCACGGTGCGGCGTCTGGTGACCGCGATCAAGCAATCCCCCATGTGGTTCCAGGGTCAGAACGCCATCGTTCTGCTGTGGGACGAAAACGATTACAGCATCTCGCCCGATACCAACCAAGTGCTGCTGATCGTGGATACCAGCTTCGGCGCGCATGGTGTGCAAAGCGCGAAATTCTACGATCATTTCGCGTTACTGAAAACGATCGAAGGAGGATTGGGACTTCCGTGCCTGAATCACGCCTGCGATAGTAACGTAAGCGTTATGTCCGACCTGTTCACAGCAAATCAGTAATCCAGCCGTTCCGAAGCGAAGGCGCGCTACTGACCTAGAATTTCCAGGTAGCGCGCCACGGCTTCAATCCCTCGAAAGAAGTTAGGCAGCGACATCTTTTCGTTCGGCGCGTGCAGATTGTCGTCGGGCAGTCCAAATCCCATCATGACGCTCGGAATTCCGAGAAACTCCTCAAACGCCGCCACGATCGGAATGGATCCTCCCGAACGGATATACACCGTCTCTTTGCCAAATACCTGTTTCATTGCCTCAGCCGCCGCTTCAATGAATCGGTTCTCCGGATTCACGAGCGATGGGCGCGCGGAGTGAATCAGCTTGTATTCCGCCGTAACGCCTTTGGGACAAACTGAGGCAATCGCTTGTTGCAACTGTGCGGCCGCTTCGTTCGGCCGTTGATCCGCCACCAGCCTCATGCTGATTTTGGCTACTGCTCGCGCCGGAATCACCGTCTTCGCGCCTTCCCCGGTAAATCCACCGCGAATCCCGTGAACTTCGAACGTGGGCCGCGCCCAGGTGCGTTCCAGAATTCCAATTTCGGGTTCGCCAACCAATTCCTTGGCGCCCATTTCTTTCTCGGTATATTCTTTTTCGTTGAATGGAAGCTTGGCCCACGCAGCGCGCTCCTTCGCAGTCGGCGCCTGCACCCGATCGTAGAATCCCGGAATCCGGATGTGTCCTTGCGGATCTTTCAAGGCGGACAAAATCTCAGCGATCGCCTGAATCGGATTCGGAGCCGCACCCCCATAGATCCCCGAATGCAGATCGTGGTCCGCGCCTTGCACCCACAGCTCGCCATAGACAATTCCTCGAAGTCCCACGCAGATGGTAGGAAGCTCGGGCGCGAACATTTCGGTATCGCAGATGACCGCGGCATCCGCTTTGAGCCGCGCGGGTTTGGAGGCAACGTAACTCTCGATGTGCTCGCCTCCGACCTCTTCTTCGCCTTCCACCAGAAACTTCACGTTGATCGGAAGCTTGCCATGCTGCTTCAGCAACCCTTCTACTGCCTTCACCAGAATGTAGGTCTGCCCTTTATCGTCGGCCGATCCGCGCGCATAAATGTTGTCGTTCCGAACAGAAGGCTCAAACGGAGGCGACGTCCACTCATCCAGCGGATCGGGGGGCTGCACATCGTAGTGGCCATAGAACAGCAGCGTCGGTTTTCCCGGAGCGCCCAGCCATTCGGCGTACACCAACGGATTTCCCTGCCCCTCGATGAGCTGCGCCTGATCGAGGCCGGCTTTCTTCAACTCATCGCGCACGAACTCTGCCGCCTTCCGGATATCCGGCTTGTGCTCGGAAAGCGTACTGATGCTCGGGATGCGCAGAAACGTCTTGAGTCCTTCCAGGTAGTCCTGGTGGTGCTGTTGAAAATAGTTCATGTTATTTAATCGTAAACGTTGTGAAGACCAGGCCGAGCGGATGGTTCTCTCCAGGAACCTCGAGCGTGTGGTTCACCTCGATTTCCAACTCCACCACGGGCCGCCCCAATAGTTGAGGAGGCCATGGAAATTCTAACGTGAAAAGCTGATCCGGCGCTGTCAGCCTGGATTTTCCGAGCGGCACGCCGTCGGCCTTGAACGAAACCTCGAGCGGCCCTTGCTTGAGCACCGCCGCGGGGCAATAGCCGCTTGCTTCCAACACCTGCCCATTTCGTGTTGGCCCGTGCATCTTCACAGTTGCGGTCTTCGGCATCCAGCGATAGCCTCGCTCGGCCGGATACCAGGTGGGCCCGAGGCGCCCCTGATAGGTGGGATCGGAAACCTCGATGTAGTCGGGATGCCTGTCAGCGTAATCGGCGCCGGCCGTTTGGAGATATTGCGAAGTTATGTTCCGGACATTCCGTCCTACCAGTTCGAATACAGCGCTGCGGCCATTGCGCAACAAAGGTACAGCATCGTCTGGGTCCACCAAAAACTTGGCGGTATTACAACTCCACTCAGGATGCTGTTCAATCGCTCTCGCCGAGGCGGGAACCAGGTAAACATGATAGATTCCGATCAACCGGAAGGGATCATCGCAAAAACCCGTCCAGAAAAGATCGTTATCGATTCCGCCCAGCAAAACCACTTCATGCGCTTGCTTCTTCTGTTCCGCTTCCAATCCCTTGACCAGATACTTCAAGCGGCGAGCGCCATTGTAATGATATTTTTCAGCCATTCGATTATCGGCAATTCCGAGAATCAAATAACCGGTGGCCAACAGCGCCGCCATTCCAAGCATCACCGGCGTCTTCGCCGATCCAATGGCCCAGGCGGCTAAAATCGCAAGGCCAATTGAGGGAATCAGAACGTAGTACTCGGTAAAGTGATTCTTGAACGGTAACAGAGGCAATATCGCCATCACGAACCACGCCAGTAGAAAGAGTGGCGCAAATTCCCTGGCACGAATCTTCCGATACACGAAGACCGCCAGCCCAGAAGTTGCCAGCACGGTAAATCCGATGCCTAGCCAGAGTGGACGCCAGTCAGCTTGTGACTGACGCACTGCGCCAATCGCAAAGGCCCAGTATCTACCGAGCATCGTGAACACGCTGGGGCCCAGGTACATTTTGTAATGTTCATCGGTTGCCTGCGGAATCAGGAACAAGTGAACGATCGTGAACAGAATCGATGGAATAAACAGGTAGAGCGTCTTTCTAAAGTGTTGCCGGGCGCAGCACAGTGCGTAGCCGGCGGCCAGCGCCGGATACACGACGTTCAACTCCAGGGCGCCAAATCCAAGCAAAAACACCAGCCATTGCCAGACCCAATACTTGCGCTTGCCGGTGTCCGCGTACGCGAGGAACAAGCGAAACGCTAACAGAATGAAGAAAGCCTCCGCGATTTCGTTGTAGGCGGAGCTCCATGCGATGGCAAGCGCGATTCCGGCGTTTGCCGTCCACAAAATGGCGGCTAGAAATCCGGCCAACGGTAATCGTGTTAACCGCCGGGCAATCTGAATCAAGAGCGCGATATTCGCAAACTGCGTGAGAAACACCCAGATGCGAAATGGCGGCGATTCCAATCCGAAGATGGAGCTGAACACTAAGAAGAACAGCCGTTCGCTCAATGTACGCACGGTTCCTTCGGCCTGCGGACTGAACAAAATGTGAATCAGGTCGCGCGGCGTGTGCAATTCCAAACGCAGGCCGAGCCACGCGAAATCGTCCCCGAAGAACCAGATTTTGATTGCCAGCCAATGGACCACGACACAGAACAGCATGGGCGTGCCGTAATACAGGATTTGCCGCGAGCGGGGCGATGTCATGAAGGACGCAAGCCGCGGGCGCTTCGCCTTAGTCGCCGCACTTCTCCACTTCCACCAGGCAACTATAGAAGGTAGGGCCGCCCCCGAGGTCGGTGAGCCGATCGGAAGTCAGCGCATTGATGCCGCTTCCGCCAGGCGACTTCTTGTTCCAGCGAACGGATGGTGCGCAGACCACCCCAGACCGAACCTCGCCGTCCACTTCCGCCACCAAAATGCAGCTGCCTCGACCGTTGAACATCCGAACCCGGTCGCCATTGTGGATGCCCCGCGGTTCCGCATCGGCGCTGTTCAAATAAAGCACCGATGTTTGCCGCTGCGTCCCCGGCTGGTTTCCGAACGTCGAGTTCATGCTGTCATGGCTCTTGGCGGAAATCATTTCAAGCGGGAACTTAGACCGTAGCTCGCTGGCGCCCAAACGCGATTCCATTGGCGGCACGTAATCCAGATCCGTGGCTTTGAATTCGCACTTGCCGGAGACCGTTCCAAAGCCGCCCTGCGCGAAGGGAAGAAATTCTTGTCCTTTCGGCGAAACGTTTAGCCGGACGGAATGGTCGCAATCCAGTTGGTCCAGCGTGATGCCTTTCACGAACGGATGCTCGGAGTTGAGCAGCGTCCGGATCAAGTCATCTTCGGAATCCCTGAAGCATGACTCATCAAACCCGAAACGCTGAGCCAACAGCCGAAAAATCTCTACATTCGGCTTCGTTTCCCCGGGTGCCGGAAGAGCCGGCCGCGCCAACTGTAAGTAGTAATGTCCGTAAGCCAAGTAAAGATCGGTATGCTCCAGGAACGTTGTCACCGGCAGCAAAATGTCCGCGTGATCGGCGGTGTCGGTTTGAAATTGCTCCAGCACGACGGTGAAAAGATCTTCCCGCCGCATGCCTTTTAGCACCAGATTCTGATTCGGTGCAATGGCCGCTGGATTCGAGTTGTAAACCACCAGCGCTTTCACGGGCGGATGATCCACCTCA
>DATGIH010000303.1:0-13461 GCA_035295865.1 Bryobacteraceae bacterium | reverse complement strand
TCGCGAGCGCCTGCGCGGCTTCGAAGAATACCGGATCGTTCAGCAGATTCAAAGCTTGCAGCGGCGTGTTCGAGCGGCCGCGGCGGGTGCACGTCGTATTGGAATCCGGCTCGTCGAAATTCATCAGCATCGGATATGGCGTGGTGCGTTGGAAATGGATGTAGAGGCCGCGCCGGTAGCGATCGGGTCCCGTGCTCTCCGGCCATTTCACGCTGCCTGCATATCCGAGCTCGGCAACACCGGCGGGTTGCGGCGGACGCACGCTCTTTCCGCCAATCGCGGTGTTGAGCAACCCGCTGGCTGCGAGCGCTTCGTCGCGAATCGCTTCTCCGGGCAAGCGCAGGCGCGATTGGCGGGCAATCAAAATATTGTTCGGATCGGTGTTTTCCAATTCTTTGCGCGCCGCCGAACTTTGGCGGTACGCTGCCGACATCACGATCAGCTTGTCCATGTACTTCCGGCTCCAATCGTGATTTTCAAATTCCGTCGCCAGCCAATCGAGCAGTTCCGGATGCGAAGGCTTGTCGCCTTGCGTTCCGAAATTTTCACTGGTGACGACGAGGCCTTGTCCGAAGTAATCCTGCCACATGCGATTCACTGCCACGCGCGCGGTTTCGGGATTGTCGCGCGACACCAGCCAGCGCGCCAGCGTCAGGCGGTTTTGATGCTCGACGGAAATCGGCGGGAAGAGCGAGGGAATGCCGGGTTCCACGGCGGCGCCGAGCGCCTGATAATCCCCGCCCAGGTGGATGTTCGTGGGCAGCGGCGCCGCCAGTTCCTCCATTACCGGAGCTTGTGCTAGTTCGGGAAGCGTGGCGCGCAGATCGCGGAGCTTCGAGCGCGCGTCTTTCAGAAACGCCGCCACCGGTTTGTTCTTCTCGTTCTCGGGGCCAGGATTTTCGACGAAGTAATTCGTCAGTCGCTCGGCTTGGCGTTGTGTGCGGTTCAACCAATCGCCTTTCAGGAAATGGTCAGCGCCGTCGAAGCTGGCGCGCATTTCGGTCACGGCGAAATCCCACTCCAGATCTTTGCCCTGTTCGCGGAAAGCCTTCTGGATGCGCGGCTCCCACTGCGCTTGCATCTCGGCGATGCCGTAATCTTCCAGAATTTTGCGGCGCTTCTTGTCGTATTCGGGACGCGCCGCGAGATACGGGCCAAGCTCGCCCGCGAGCGGTGCGTCGATATCGTTTTCCTCGGCGCCATTGAAGAACGCGAAGAACTGGTAGTAATCCTTGTGCGTGATGGGATCGAACTTGTGGTTGTGGCACTGCGCGCATCCAACCGTGAGTCCGAGCCAAACGGTTGCGACCGTATTCGTGCGATTCACAATCTGTTCGAAGCGCGCTTCGGCGCGATTTACGCCGGCTTCGCGATTGGTGAGCGAGTTGCGCAAAAATCCGGTGGCGACCTTTTGATCCACCGTTGCGCCGGGTAGCAGATCGCCCGCGAGCTGCTGGATGGTGAATTCATCGTACGGCATGTCGCGGTTGAATGCGTCGATCACCCATTGCCGGTAGCGCCAGGCCCACGGACGCGTCAAATCTTTTTCGTATCCGTCGCTGTCGGCATAGTGCGCCAAATCGAGCCAGGTGCGGGCGCGCGCTTCGCCGTAGTGCGGCGATGCGAGCAGGCGATCGACCAGGCGCTCATAGGCATCCGGATGTTTGTCCGCGAGGAACGCTTCAGTTTCAGCGGGAGTGGGCGGGAGTCCGGTGAGATCGAGGCTAAGGCGGCGGATCAAGGTGTTGCGATCGGCTTCGGGCGATGGTTTGATGTGCTCGGCTTGGAGGCGCGCGAGGATGAAATTGTCGATGGAGTTGCGGGTCCACGATTTGTCGTCAACTTCCGGAACAGCCGGATGCGCGATGGGTTGGAATGACCAGTGCTTAGAGTTCGCGGCTATCGCGGGCATTTTCGCGCCTTGATCGATCCAGTCGCGCAGCGTTGCGATTTCGGCGCTGGTGAGCGGCGCGCCGATGGGCGGCATCGCGAATCCCTTTTTCGTGCTGGATACGCGCTCGATCAGTTTGCTCGACGCGCTGGCGCCGGGCGTGACGACGTTGGCGAGCGATTTCGAATCGTCGACACGGAGTCCCTTCATTTGTTGCTGCGGACCGTGACAGCCCCCGCAGCGCGCGTTGAGGATCGGTTGGACGTCGCGGGTGAAGTCGACAGTTTTCGATTGGGCGCCGCAGGCGAGAATCAAGCCCCAGACAAGATACCGCATGGCTTATCCGAGTGTAACTCCATTGATGACGGGGACGGGTGATAATCTTGAACTGTTGTTGCTGAATCCTGGAACACGTTTGGGTCCGTATGAGATTCTCGGTCTCCTCGGGACCGGCGGCATGGGTGAAGTTTACAAGGCGCGCGACACCAGGCTCGATCGGATTGTCGCCATCAAGCGCTTGAAGGGCCAGCACAGTGAGCGATTCCGGGAAGAAGCCCTCGCGATCGCTGCTCTGAATCATCCGAATATCTGCCAAATTCATGATGTCGGGCCGGATTATCTGGTGCTGGAGCACGTCGATGGTGTACCAATCCAGGGACCGCTTGCGGCGGAAAGCGCGCTCCGGCTGGCGCTTCAGATCGCGTCGGCGTTAGAGGAGGCGCACGCGCGCGGCATCCTGCATCGCGATCTGAAGCCCGGCAACATTTTGGTAACGGACAAAGCCGTGGCGAAGCTGCTGGATTTCGGGCTGGCAAAAATCAATGCGCCTTCCGGTTCCGATGCGACGCTGACGCTGGAAGGCATGGTGGTGGGAACTCCGGCTTACATGGCGCCAGAGCAGGCACAAGCCAAACCGGCCGACGTGCGGTCGGATATTTTCAGCTTCGGCGCGGTGTTGTATGAAATGCTTTCCGGCCGGCGGGCGTTTGAGGGCGAATCGACGGTAGAGGTGCTGAGCGCCATCGTTCGCGATCCACCCAGGCAATTGCAGGCTCCCGCCGCGCTCGAACGAATTGTGATGCGATGCCTGGAAAAAACGCCGTCGGCGCGATTCCAAACCGTCGCGGAACTGCGAAGCGCGCTGGAACAGGCGGATCTCAGGTCCGCCGGCCAACGGCCTTCCATCGCCGTTCTTCCGTTCACGAACATGAGCGGCGACGTAGACAACGAATACTTCAGCGACGGACTCGCCGAAGAGATTATCAACGCGCTGGCGCAGATCCCGGGTCTGAAGGTGATCGCGAGAACGTCGGCGTTCAGCTTCAAGGGCAAGCAGGAAGATATCCGGCGGATCGCCGAAGCGCTGGGCGTGGCGCACGTGCTGGAGGGCAGCGTCCGCCGCGCGGGCAATCGCATCCGCGTTTCGGCGCAACTGATCGCGGCAGCCGACGGCAGCCATTTATGGAGTGAGCGGTACGACCGGGAAATGCCGGACGTGTTCGCGCTGCAGGACGAAATCTCGATCGCAATCGCCGCGGCGCTGCGGGTGAAGCTGGCAGTGGAACCTGCAGCCAGCCGCTACGTGCCGAACCTCGCGGCTTACGAAGCATTGCTGAAGGCACGCCACGATGCGTTCCTGTATACACCGGAAGCCTCGGCGCGTTGCCGGCAGCACTACCATGAGGCCATCACACTCGATCCGCAATTCCCACTCGCGCACGCCGAGCTAAGCATCCAGATTCTTTTGCGCGCGCTGCCCGGAATTGCACCGGCAAGAGAATCGATGCCCTTGGCAGCGGCGGCGGCGAGGCGAGCTCTGGAGTTGGACCCGGCGTTGCCGGAGGCGCATGCGGCCCTGGGTGCGATCGCGGCAGTGTATGACTACGATTGGAAAGAATCGGAGCGCCGCTTCCGTCTGGCGCTGGCGCGCGAGCCGGTCCATCCCTCGGTACGATTCATGTACGGGATGTTTCACCTGGTCCCGCTTGGGTTTTCGAATGAATCCGCGATGCAGCATGAGATTGGTCTGCAGGAAGATCCGTTGAGTTTTGGCGGCCGTTTCCAACTGGGCGTATCTTTGCACGATGCGGGCCGGCTGGGTGAGGCGGAGATCGAATTCCACAAAGTAGCGAAAACACATCCGACCACGTTTCAGGGCCAGATGTTTCTGGCGCTCAATCATGCGGCCAAAGGTCAGATCGCGGACGCCGTCGCAAGCGGGAAAGAAGCCGTTTCCTTGGCGCCCTGGCATCCTCACGCACGAGCCATTTTCGCTGGTGTGTTGGCAATGGCTGGCGAACGCGGCCGCGCAAACGAGTTGATTGCGCAACTCGGGCCTCCCGAAACGTACGGAGTTCCCACGGCCATGGCGTTCTTTCATCTTCTCTGCGACGAACTAGATTCGGCGGCGGCGTGGTGCGAAAAATCGATTGAGCAGCGCGATCCGCGCATCGTGCTCGGGATGCAGTCGCCGATGGCGGCGGCGTTCCGCGCCGATCCTCGCGGGGTCGCCGTTCTCCGCTCCATGAATCTTCACGCGGCCGGCTCGGGGCGAGCTTAGCAGACCGCAACCGTTTGCCGCTATCCTCAAATTTGAAAGCATGCCGTTCCGACTCGCCATCAGTGCTACGTTTACCGCCGAACCGATAGAGCCCGTCCTCAATTTCTGGGCGAGCCAGCTTCAAACGCCGTTCGAAGTCCGTTTCGCGCCGTACAATCAGGTGGCGCAGACGCTCACGGATCCGGCGAGCGAGTTCGCTTCCAATCAACACGGCGTAAATGTGATGCTGGTCAGGCTGGAAGATCTGGCGCAGTTCGACGCAGCGGAAGAAATCACGCTAGCGCGCGCGGAATCGAATTTGGATGAAGTGATCCGGCTGGTGCGCGAGTCGCTGCCGCGCATGAGCGTGCCGTTGATCTTCGCGTTGTGTCCGTCGGCGGAATCGCGGCGGCAGTTCGCGCACGAGATATCGCTGCGTACTGAGACCATGCTGGAGGGAACGCCCGGCGTTCTTTATTTAAGCCACGAGGAGATCCAGCAGCTTTACCCGGTTGAGCATCCCCTGAGCGCCGAGGGCGAACGGCTGGGGCGCATTCCGTACACGGAGCTCTATTTTTGTGCGTTGGGCACCGCGGTGGTGCGATTGACGCACGGATTGTTCTCGCCGCCGTTCAAAGCGATCGCACTCGATTGCGATAACACGCTATGGAAAGGCATCTGCGGCGAGGATGGTCCGGCGGGTGTTGCCATCGACGCGCCACATCGCGCGTTGCAGCAGTTCATGCGAGAACAGCAGGAAGCCGGCATGCTGCTGGCGATGGACAGCAAGAACAACGAGGCGGATGTGCTGGAGACTTTCGCGAAACATCCGGAGATGCCGCTGCAACTGCATCATTTCGTCGATTGGCGCTTGAACTGGGACGCGAAGAGCGCAAATTTACATGCGCTCGCCTGTGAGCTTTCGCTTGGGCTGGACAGCTTCATTTTGGTGGATGACAATCCGAAAGAATGCGCGGAGGTTGCGGAGAGCATCCCGGAGGTGTTGGGGCTGCCGCTGCCCGAGGATCGGGAGAAGATTCCGCATTTTTTGAATCATGTCTGGGCTTTCGATCATGTGCTGGTCACGGAGGAGGATCGCCATCGCAGCGCGCATTACAAGACAGCGCTGGAGTTTGGACGCGAGTTGAAGCAGGCTTCAAACCTGGAAGGATTCGTGAATTCCCTGGAACTGAACGTTCAGATCCAACCATACACGGCAGTGCAGCTGGATCGCTTGGCCCAGTTAACGCAGCGAACCAATCAATTCAATTTCACCACCATCCGGCGGACGGCCTCGGAACTCTCGGCTTTGTTGGCGGAGGGGCAGGTAGAGTGCCTGGCCGTGAATGTCTCGGACCGGTTCGGTGAATACGGGCTCACTGGCGTGGTGATTTTCAAGGCGGCGGATGACGCGCTGGCGATCGACACACTGCTGTTGAGTTGTCGCGTACTGGGGCGCGGCGTGGAGCATCGAGTGCTGGCGCATCTTGGCGGGGAAGCGCAACGACGCCGCTTGACGTCGGTGATCGCGCCGCTCATCACCACCGCGAAGAACGAACCGGCACGGCGGTTCCTTCAGGAAATCGGCGGGCGGTACGAAGAGAGAACGGCCGCGACATCCATATACAAAATCCCGGCTGTCGAATTGCACAATCTTCGCTGGAAACCGTCGCCGCAGGAAAGTACGGTGAAGGAACCGGCGCCGCGTCACGTGACCCATAAACGTCCGGATTACGTGCGTATCGCGCGTGAACTCGCTCGTCCCGAACAGATTTTGGAAGCGATGCGTTTCGGCGGTGCGCGCACGCCGGGTTTAGAGAACACCGAGGCGCGGCTGGCAACCATCTGGTCCGAGCTATTGCACAAATCCGGCATCGCAAGCACGGATAATTTCTTCGATCTGGGCGGGCATTCCCTGCTCGCGGTGTTGTTGATCGTGCGCGTGCGCGAAGCCTTCGGCGTTGAGCTTGCGATCGATGACGTTTACTCGGTGCATCTCACGTTGGGCGAGTTGGCCGGGAAAATTGACCGCGCCCGGATGGGCGAATCCGCCTATGACGAGTTGTATCGCGAAATCGAAGGATTGTCCGACGAGGAAGTGAAGCAACTGCTGGCGGCGGAGGACCCAGGCGTGTCTTTGTCTTAAATCCGAATGAGAGTTCTTCTGACTTCCAACGCCTCATATGCCCCGGCGCGCGGCGGATCCACGCGCAGCAATCTGGCTTGGCTACGGTATCTCGCGGAACACAAGCATCCGTGCCGTGTTGTGTGCGCATCGCTGGAGGGCGATTGCGACGATACAGTGGACGGAATCCACATTCACAGCGTGAAGAATCTGGTACAGCGGCGCGCTGTGCTGGATAGCCATATCCATCAATTTCAACCGGATTTCGTGCTGGTGTCGTCGGAAGACCTCAGCCATTTACTGCTCGCCGAAGCTGCGCGTGTGGCTCCGGATCGCCTCGTCTATCTGGCGCACACGCCGCAATTTTTCCCGTTCGGCCCAGAGAGCTGGAATTCGAGCCAGCGCGCGACAGCGATCCTGCGCTCGGCACGCGCCATTGTGGCGATTGGCGAATCCGCCGCGAGTTATATTCAAAAGCACGCGGGCATTGCTGCGAAGGTGATACATCCACCGATTTATGGTCGAGAGCCTTACGCGCGCCTCGGCTGCTTCGATCGCGGCTCGGTAATGATGATCAATCCGTGCCAGGTGAAAGGCATCGGCATTTTTCTCGAACTCGCCCGCCGGTTTCCGGACGTTACGTTCCAAGCGTTGGCTGGCTGGGGGACCACTGGCGAGGATCGCCGAGCAATGGCGCAGTTGCCGAATGTCCAGGTGATCGAGAGCGTGGGGAATATCGAAGAAGCGCTCGCACAAGCTCGCGTGTTACTGATGCCATCGCTTTGGTACGAAGGTTTCGGACTGATTGGGATGGAAGCAATGCTGCGCGGAATTCCGGTGGTATCGAGCGATTCCGGCGGATTAGTGGAAGCACGGCAAGGCAGTGGCTTCGTGATCCCGGTGCGGCGCATTGAGCGGTATCTTCCCGAGTTCGACGATACGCACATGCCGCGGCCGGTGATTCCAGAGCAGAATCTTCAGCCGTGGGCGGAAGCTCTCGGTTCATTGCTGGGCGATCGCACGTTGTACGAGTCGGAATCCGAGAAATGCCGAGCCGCTGCGCTTGGCTTTGTTGAGAAACTGGACGCGTCCGAATTCGAGAAGTTTCTCGCTTCACTCGGCAGCAACTAATGCGGATTCTGCTGGCGCACAATTCGCTCTACTATCCGAGCTTCGGGGGCGGCGACAAATCGAACCGGCTCTTGATGGAAGCGCTAGCCGCCCGCGGGCACGACGTACGAGTGGTGGCTCGCACCACGAAATTCGGAGACGAAGAACACGCGAAGTTGATCGCGGAGTTGGAAGCACGCGGAGTATGCGCGCAGATCGGCTCGGATGCGATTCAGTTCGTCCACGGCGGAGTGGACGTCCGTACGCTCACGCGGAATCCGAATTGGCGTGCCTATTTCTCCGAGCAACTGGCGGAATTCGACCCGGAAGTGATTTTGACTTCCACCGACGATCCCGCGCAACTATTGTTTGAGATCGCGATCCGCGCGGGGCGTGCACGCGCCGTGTATCTGGTGCGCGCAACCATTGCCGTTCCGTTCGGCCCCGACAGTTCTAGCCCGAACCGGGCCAAGACGGAGATGTTGAAGCAAGCCGACGGGGTTGTTGGCGTGAGCGAGTATGTCGCTGGATACGCGCGGCAGTGGGGCGGCCTGGATGCAATCCACGTTCCGATTTCACTGATGGAGCCGGCCGAAACGAGGTCACTCGGGCGTTTCGACAATCCGTACGTGGTGATGGTGAATCCGTGCGCAGTGAAGGGGATCTCGATTTTCCTCGCGCTCGCTGAGCGCGCCCCGCATTTACGATTCGGCGCGGTCCCGACCTGGGGAACCAGTGCCGAAGACCTCGAAGCGCTGCGCCAGTATTCGAATATCACGATCATCCAGCCGGTGGAAAATTTGGATGAGCTGTTCGCGCAAACGCGCGTGGCTCTGGTGCCGTCCATTTGGGCCGAAGCGCGATCCCGGGTAGTGGTTGAGGCCATGCTGCGCGGCGTTCCCGTGATGGCGAGCGACGTTGGCGGATTGAAGGAAGCGAAGTTAGGCGTTCCCTATTTGCTGCCGGTGAATCCGATCACGGAGTACAAGCCCGCGCTGGACGAAAACATGGTGCCGGTGGCGGAAGTTCCCCCACAGGATGTCGCACCGTGGCTGTCTGTGCTTAACAGGCTGACCACGGACGCAACGCACTGGAAAGAGATCGCCGCGCAATCGCGCGATGCCGCGCTCCGCTATACCAGTACACTTACCGCAGAGCCCTTCGAGAGATTTCTGCGGGAACTTTTGAATTGGCCGAAGAGGCTGGCTCCGGCGCAGGCTTCGCTTTCCGAAGACAAAAAGAAACTGCTGGCGATCCGTTTGATGCGCCGGGCCTGGTTTCCGACGCTCGAAGCCAAATCGCGCGAACCCGTTAGATTATTCTGTTTCCCGCACGCCGGCGCGGGCGCTGTGGCTTATCGAAAATGGATCGCAGCCCTGCCGGGTGCCGAAGTCGTCCCGGTGCTGTTGCCGGGACGCGAGACTCGTGCGGCGGAGCCTCTCTTCCAAGACATGCATGAATTAATCGCTGCGCTCACTCCGGCGATCCGCCCGTTGTTGGATCGGCCGTACGCGTTCTTCGGCCACAGCATGGGCGCAGGTATCGCGTTCGAACTGACGCGAGCCTTGCGAAAGATCGGCGCACCGCTGCCGTGCGTGTTGATCGTGTCGAGCGCTCGCGCGCCGCAGGATCGGACCGAAGTGTCCAAGCGGCCTGAGCCGTCTGACGCCTTGTTGATGGATGAACTCAGCGCACTGGGTGATTTAACGCAGGACGCGGTTCAGGGCGCGTTACCGATCCTGCGTGCGGACACACGACTCTATCGCAACTATGTTTACTCGCCCGGCCAGGCACTTGCGATTCCAATCGCAGCTTACGGCGGCACGTCCGATCCAAGCATCGCTCGCGAACAGCTGGAACGATGGCGCGAACAAACGACCGCATCTTTCATGCAGCGCGAATTCCCCGGCGGACATTTTTATTGGCAGTCAAACATCGACGCCGTCCTGGAAGCTGTTCAGCACGATATCCACAGTTCTCACGCGCGCTAGTTTCCGATTCATCATTCCGCAACTTTTCCGCAATGGCGCTGAAACAGCGGCTTGCTAGTCTCTGAAATCACCCCCGCTTTACTTTTTTTGACGATTCTCTGGAACTGAAAGGAACTCCGATGTTGCATTGCAGTGGAACAACGTCAGGCGCGCGAATCCGACGCGATTTTGCGCTTCTTCTCATGGGTTTGAGCCTGGCACTTTCGAACGCCCGCGGCCAGTCCACCTATGGCGCGATTATCGGCACGGTGAAGGACACCTCGGGCGCCGTGGTCGGCAACGTGACCGTCAAAATCACGAACACGGACGAGAACACTTCGCATGAAGTGCAGAGCAAGAACAATGGTGACTACGAACTGCTGAACATTTTGCCCGGGCATTATACAGTGACCGCAACGGCCGCCGGCTTCGAAGCATTCACCGCCACGGATCTGCTGCTGGTGGCGCGTCAGACGCTGCGCGTGGATCCGGAACTCCATGTCGGACAAATGACGCAGGCGGTAACCGTGGAGTCGTCGGAAGCCGGCGTCATCGAAACGGATACGCAGGTGATCCAAGAAACATTCGATCCGCAAAAGCTGCTCAATTTGCCCGCAAACATCCGCGCAAACGGAAATACCAGCGCCTATCAGCTCATCCAGGTGCTGCCCGGCGTGCAGGCCGATGACAGCGGCAACTTTTCCATACAAGGCGGCATTCAATCGCAGACGCAGTATTCGCTGGATGGCATTTCCGTGACGGACGTCACGGGCAATTCGCCGCTCACCAACGCGTTTCCTTCCTCTGAATCGATCGGCGAAATCAAAGTGCAAGGCGTTGGGAATCCGGCCGAATACGGCCAGATGGGCGACGTCACCACGATTTCCAAAAGCGGCACCAATCAATTTCACGGCAGCTTGTTCTGGTACACGCAGAACGCCGCGCTGAATGCGGTCAACTTCGGACAGCTCACCAAACCAAAACTGATTGCGAATGATTTTGGCGCGAGCGTCGGCGGACCGGTAACCATCCCTCACCTTTACAACGGCAAGGACAAAACATTCTTCTTCGGAACTTATGAGGGGTTTCGCTATCCGAAGAGCACCACGGTGCAAGATGAAGTGCCAACCGACGCCATCCGCAGTGGAAACTTCAGTGCCGAGGGCGTCACCATCAAGGATCCGCTGACTGGAAATCCTTTCCCGAACGACACCATTCCAGCCGACCGGATCAGCCCCGTTGCCGCGAAGATCCTAACCTTGTTCCCGGCTCCGAACGCCGGAGCGACGAACGCGGTGCATGCGGCGAACTACATCGCGAATCGCGATAGCAGCTATCACTCCGATCAGTACGACATCCGAATCGATCAATATCTGTCGTCGCGGCAATCCATCTTCGGCCGCTGGACCTGGAAGGATATCACGGCTCTTTCCACCAACGATCTGCTCGTACCTTCGACCAACAATATCGATAATTACCGCCTGCTAGTGTTGGCCTACAACTTCACCATCCGGCCGAATCTGCTGAATGAAGCGCGGTTTGGATTCACGCGCCGCGATGCGGGTTCTTCGAATCCATTCAACGGAAAATCATTCTCGGAGTCACTCGGCTTGCAGGGCTTGATTGGACTGCCCGCATTTTTCAACGGGCTTCCGGAGATCGATCTCAGCGGCGGCCTCACGGGACTGGGCGCGGATCGTTTGGAAGGCATCACCAAGGGGCGCACGTATCAAGCGGTCGACAACGTCACTTGGACGTTGGGCCGCCACACAATGAAGTTCGGCTTTGATTATCGGCACATCGAAGCCGTAACACCGCTCGGATTCATCGGCGGCGACAATTACGGCCAGTTCCAATTCAGTGGACAGTTCAGCAACGCGCCGTTCGCCGATTTCCTGCTCGGGATTCCCGCCGGCACGGGACTCGACAACGTACAAATGGACAATGACGGCATCACCAGCCACTACAATGCTTACGCGCAGGACAGTTTCCGAGTAAGTCCGAGCCTCACTCTCGAATTCGGATTGCGCTACGAATTCCATCCCGGCTATCACGACGCTTCGGGCAACATCGGCAACTTCGATCCGACTTATGCTAAATCCGGAGCCGTCATTTATCCCGACGGTACCTCGAAACTGCTGGCTACCGGATTCCTCGAGAGCGCGAACGCCTGTCCCGAGCTGGGAAGCAAGCAGGGTCCTAGCCTGAATGGCGCGCCTTGCATGCCGGTGCTTTCAAACAGTCAGGCAGGACTTCCCGACAGCCTCCGTACGGCTCCGCAGCGTTTCATGCCGCGCTTCGGTTTCGCGTGGCGGCCGTTCAATAACAACAAAACGGTCCTGCGCGGCGGTTACAGCTTATACAACACGGAAGTGCTGGGTTCCATTTACTACGCACTTACCGGCACTCTGCAAGCCGCGACGTTCACTTACAACAACAGCATCACGAACGGCGTTCCGGCCATTCAGTGGCCGAACGTGAAGACCGGCGGCTCCGGCATCACGGTTCCTCCGCCCGGCTCGGATTACTTCGGCACAGCGAACGATATCCACTACAAGGATCCATATTCGCAACAGTGGAATTTCTCCATCGATCACGATCTTGGCTTCAACACCGGCGTTCGCATCTCGTATATCGGGTCAACCACCCGCGACTTAGTATGGGCGCCTAACCTGAACCAGTCGTATTACTCCACCACTTACTATGTGGATCAACCATTGAGCAGCCGTCCGTTCCCGAACTGGCAGACCATTAACACCCGTTCCACCGGCGCGAACGCGAATTACAATGCGCTGCAGCTGGAAGTGAACCATCGCTACAAGAGTGGAATCACATTCAATTCGGCTTACACCTGGGCCAAAGCCAACGCGGACAATCAAGGTTACACGGCAGACCACTTTGCCGACGAAAACGCCGGACATCGCACCATGGACGCGCTGGATCGAAAACATGAATACGGTCCGGTGTATGGCGTGCGCCATAACCGCTGGATCACTTCGGCGATCTACGAACTGCCCGTTGGACGCGGGCGCCAGTTTGGCAGCACCATGAATCGCTTCGCTGACGCGTTGATCGGCGGATGGCAGCTCAGCACCATCTTCCTGTGGCAAGGCGGTCCGCCTTTGACGCCATACTTCGATGGCGGCGATCCCTCAGGCACGGGGTCTGGCGTGATTGGCCGCGATCAGGCGCCGGATGTGATCGGACGCCCGAACTTGAGCAATCCAACGGCTTCGTCATGGTTCAACGTCGGCGCGTATACGTGTCCCGGCGTTCCCGGATGGAAACCCGGCACCGACTGTTTGATTGGAACGCCTGGCAATGGCGCTCCCATCGGACGTTTCGGCAGCGCCGGTATGGGACTGGTCACCGGACCCGGAACCGTGAACTTGAACGCGGGGTTGTCGAAGAAATTCGCGATCACCGAGCGCGTGCGGATCAAAGTGGAAGGCTCGTTCACCAACGTGCTGAATCATCTGAATCTGGCGAATCCGGTGCTGGCGATCGATAATCCGAGCGTGGGAACCATCACGTCGGCGCGGCCTGCTGATTTCGGCGGAAACCGCACGGGTCAAGTGGGCGCTCGCGTCGAATTCTAAACCGCGCAGGAACCGAACCGAGATCGCAAGGAAGAGCAACAAGACAGGTATAGTGGTAGCGCTCCCTGGCTGTCGCGGTTCAGTTATGATTCGACTTCGAATTGTTCTATTACTTCTCGCGGCCGGTTGTGCGGAAGCTCAGCTTCCCAGCGGCCGGTTGTTGACCCCTGAGGGCGCCTGGCATTCCGTGGCGCCCTTTCCTTTTGCGCTCGCCGTTCGTCCGGATG
>DATGIH010000302.1:0-4289 GCA_035295865.1 Bryobacteraceae bacterium | reverse complement strand
CCGCAGCGTCTGCCCAATCGGATCGGCATCGCCCCAGAATTTCTTGGCCGTCGCCTTGCTGACCAAAATTACCGCCGGCGCCGAAGGCCCATCCGCGTCCGAGAGATCCCGGCCGCGCAGCAGCGGAATCTTCATCACCCGAAAATATCCCGGGCTCACTATGCGCCAATCGATCGGAACCGGCGTTCCGGAGGGCAAGATTGACGGGCCCGTAGTGATCATCGGATGCGTGGTGAAGTTGCCGCTGCCGAACGGGATGCCGCTCGATACCGCCGCACCTCGCACTCCTGGCGCCGCGAGCAGCGAATCCAGCGCTGCGCGATAGAACAGCGGGGCCGCGGTCTTGAGCGGATACTTCGCCACCGGAGGAGCCAGTTGAAACGTCAACAATCCATGAGAATCGAAGCCGAGATTCACCCGCTCGAGATTCGCAAGACTCTGGATCAGTAGTCCCGAACCAATCAGCAAAACCGTCGCAAGCGCAATTCCGCCGGCCGCCAAAACATTGCGCAATGAGCGCGAACCGCCCACCGATCCGCGGCCGGTCTGCTTGAGTACTTCATTCAGATCCACTTTTCCGATGCGCAGCGCGGGCGCGATCCCAAAGAGCAACCCGGTCAGGATCGTTAATCCCGCAGCAAACCAAAGCACAGTCGCGTCAATGTCGATCGCCGGCACCGGCAAAAGATTCGGCGGCAACAAGCGATTCATCGCGCGCACAATCCAAACCGTTCCTAACAAGCCCGCCGCGCCGCCCGCAAAAGATAGCACCACATTCTCGAGCAGCAACTGGCTGACCAAGCGTCCCCGCCCGGCGCCCATCGCGGATCGCACGGCCATTTCTTTCTTCCGAGGCGCCGCGCGCGCTACCAGCAAATTCGCGATGTTCGCGCAGGCAATCAAAAGCACGAACGCCACAGCGGATGACAAAACAATGAGCCCGGTTTTGAGCTGTGCGCTGACGAACGTATCGAACATCGTAATCAGATGGATTCCCCAGTCGCGCACTTCGGGATATTGTTTGCCGACGCGCGATGAGATCGTGTCCATCTCGGCCTGCGCCTGCTGCAGCGTCACGCCAGGCTGCAGCCGTCCCACGACGAAGATCACGTGATTGAGCCGGATCTCCCGTCCCGGATCGATGGTCAACGGAGTATAAACATCGCCGCCCGAAATCAGATTCAGCGCTGCCGGCGCGATCCCAACCACCATCGTCGGGGCGCCATTCAGTGTGATGGTGCGCCCCACTAACGCCGGATCCCCGCCGAAGCGCCGCCTCCAAAGCCCCTCGCCCACAATCGCGACCGGCGCCGCACCAGGCTTCTCCTCTTCGTTAGTGAAAGCACGTCCTGCAATCATCGGAACGCCAAGCACCCGCGACAACGCCGGACTGATGCGATTTCCGGCAAGCTGTTCCGGCTCGCCGGTTCCGGTCAGCGTGACCGTTCCGAAACCGATCGCGGCCAGTTCCTTGAACGTTTGCGTCTGCTCGCGCCACGAAAGAAAATTGAGCACCGACGCGCCGAAGTTTGGAAGGTTGAGCTTGTCGTTCTTTTCCGCAAGCTGGATCAGCCGGTCCGGCTCATGGAATGGTAACGGGCGCAGCATCACCGCGTTCACCACGCTGAAGATGGTGGCATTGGCCGCGATCGCAATCGCCACGGTCACAACAATCGCGAAAGTAAAGACAGGCGTGCGGCGCATCATCCGCAACGCATAGCGGAAGTCGTTCCAGAACATGGTTTCAGTTTAGAACGCGCGCGCCGAATTATCATTGAGAGAATGCGCACAAATTGTTGCATTCTTATCGTTTTTCTACTCGCCCTCGCCGCTTGTTCCCGCCCTTCGGCCGATATCGATCGCGACTTGATGGAAGTCACCATTCCCCAGTTGCAGCAATTTTATTCCAATCACAAGTACACCGTGACCGATGTCGTGCGCTGGCATCTGGCGCGGATCAATAAGTACAACGGCATCTACCGCGCAGTCCAAACTTTGGACACGGAAGGCGCGCTTCGAACCGCGGGGCAGGAAGATGCGGACGCGAAATCCGGAAATGCACGCGGCGCGCTTTGGGGCGTGCCCATCGTCATCAAAGCCAATACCAGCATCCAAGGCTTCATCACCACGGATGGCTGGAAAGGCTACACGATCCCAGGCCACGAGTTCGTAGCTCCGAAAGACGCCGCCATCGTCGCCAAGCTGCGCGCGGCGGGCGCCGTGATCCTCGCGCAAACCAACATGCCGGATTTCGCGGCCAGCGATACCAACCGCAGTACCGCTTTCGGACGCACCGGCAACGCTTTCGATGTGCGCTTCAGCCCTGGCGGATCGTCCGGCGGAACGGTGACCGCGGTCACATCGAACTACGCCGTGCTCGGCAATGGCACCGACACAGGCAACTCCATCCGGATGCCATCCGCTACCAGCGCGGTGGTCGGTGTGTTCCCCACGCGCGGACTCGTGAGCATCGCCGGCATCGCGCCTCTCGATTGGCAGCTCGACAACACCGGACCCATCGCGCGCAACGTCACCGATGCTGCCATCGCTCTGAGCGTGATGGCGGGCGAAGATCCGCTCGACCCGCCCACCATCGGATCCGCCGCGAAGGCCCAGCCCGGTCCGTATTCGCGATATCTCAACCCGGATGCCCTGAAGGGTAAGCGATTCGGTGTACCGGTCTGCGTCCTGCAGGGCTTAGGGATTCCGTTTCAAGGCGTTCCCGCCTCCGCCACTCCGGCCGAACTCAAGCAAGCCGTCAAAGACGCTGTCCTCCCACTTCGTCCAGAAACTCGCGAAGCTTTCATGAACGCGCTGGATGGTCTGCGTGCCGCCGGCGCCACGGTGGTGTTCGACGATTCCATCCTCGGCGAAGATTTCGCCGCGACCGTCTCTCGCGTAGGCACGCTGCCCTACCTCCGGGAAGGCACCGAAAAATTCCTGGCTGAATTCGGACCCCCGCAATATCACTCCGCCGCCGAATATCAGAAGGCCGTCGGATCTGCGCTGCCCGCCACCATCATTGGCGGCGTAGATCCGGACGCGCCCAAGGGCCACGCCAAAGTGGTCCAAGCCGTATTGGAAAAAGATCCGCAAGCGCGGGCGAACGTTTTTGCTCCACGCGAAAATGCGATTCGAATTTACAACGAAACCTTGGACCGCCTGCATCTCGACGGTTACGTCTACCCAGCCACGCAGATGCCCCCGCCCGACGAGACCATGCCGCAGGACGGCAAAATCAGCGAAGGTCCGCACAGCGCCACCGGATGGGTGAACATGATCGGCGTTCCCGCCATCGTGGTGCCCGGCGGAATCTATCCGAGCGGTCTTCCCTTCGGTCTCGAAATCTCAGCGCGCCCTTGGAAAGACGGCGACCTGCTCGGTTGGGCGTTCGCGTACGAACAAACCACGCATCATCGCCATCCACCGAAGCTGGTGGAGCAAGGATTATTGCCCAACACCGAGCTTCTTTCCGTTCCTGGATCCCGCTAATCATCCAACCGCAACTTTGATACGATATTAAATCTCCTACAATTTCGAAAACCAATGCGGAAAGCGCGCCAAATTCTCGCCGCCATCGTCATCCCATTGTTTTTCATCGGGTGCATTGGAAGAGCTGCGCAAAATCCAGATTCCGAATGGCGCAAGAAAATGCAAAGTCCCGAGGATTCCAAAAGAATCGAATCTCTCAAGGAAGCGCTGAAAATCGCCGAGACTTTCCCAAAGTCTGACCCTCGCAGGCTTGAAACCCTAATTCGCCTGGCGGAAACCTGCGGGTATGACGACGAATGTTCCGGGAAAAGCTTTGTGGATCAAGCCCTGCGGATTCGCGCCGCGATTGAGCCGAAGGACACCAGATTCGCCAAACTGTTGACTGACCTCGCGAACACGGCATCGGAGCAGGGAGCAATGGATGACGCGCTCAAAGTGTACAAGGAATCTGTCGCGCTTCGCGAGAAGCTCTTGGGTCCGGACGATCAGCTTGTTGCCGAGACGTACGCCGGAATCGCCAACGTTTATCAGGGAATGAATAATCCGGTGATGGCGCGAAGCACGATGCAAAAAGCGCTGGACCTTCGGCAGGGTGCCGACAAGGAACAGTCCGCGGGTTTTGCCGATCTGCTGGAGAAATCTGCTGCATTGTTCGCTCGCGCGAAAAACACGCCACAAGCCAAAGCCCAGTATGAGCGTGCGATTTCGATTCGCGAAAAGCTGTGGGGCGCTCGCGATCCGCGTTTTGTCGCTTCGATGAGAAAGATCGCCACCTATCAGTACGGAGAAATGAACGG
>DATGIH010000301.1:0-13506 GCA_035295865.1 Bryobacteraceae bacterium | reverse complement strand
TGAAAAAGCTGGACGAAGACACCGAGCCACACCGCCCCGCCAAAATCCTCTATTCGTCGCTCTACGCCAACGTCACCCCGTCGTTCGTGGTGGACATCTCCGCTCAATTCGAGCGCCGGATGTCGGCCCTCTTCGCTTATGACTCGCAGTACGGCGAAACTCCCTATGCATCCGACCTGTTTCCCAAACAGCAGGAAATCCGCGAGCGCCTCGGCGCCGTCGCTCGATTTTACGGCAACTTGATCGGCGTCAAGTACGGCGAACCCTTCGTCGTCAAGGAAGCCATGCGCGTGGACGACATCACCGCCATGGGCGTCCGCAGCCTGTAGTCAGACTACCGAACCGCGACCGCAAGGGAGCGCTACCAAAATTTCGCACATTTCCCGCACGCCTTCGCATACAGATGCTACAGGGGTTTTATCATGCATTCTTTCTACTCTCGAACCGCGCTCTCCATCCTGTTACTTCCGTCCTTCGCTCTAGCGCAAGGCGTTATCAAAACCGTGGCCGGCAACGGATCCACCGCCTTCTCCGGCGCTAAAGTATCCGCTCTCAATGGCCAACTCAACGGGCCCTCCGGTGTGTTCGTGGACACCGCGGGCAATCTTTACATCGCCGATCAATCCAACTTCGCCATCCGCAAAGTCGACAAAACCGGCACCATGACCACCATTGGCGGATGCGGCCCTGATATTACCTGCCTGGAATCCGGCCAACTGCTCGGCGGCGCGGCGGCCAAAACCAGCGTCAATCCGTACGACGTCGTCGTGGATAAAGCCGGCAACGTTTACATCACCGATGGCGAACGCAATGCAATCGAGAAAGTCGATACGTCCGGCACAATCACGGCCATTGCCGGCAACGTTCCTGCCAAGGCGGGTTTGGGCGACGGCGGTCCCGCCAACAAAGCGACTTTAAACACTCCCGTCGGCTTGGATATCGACAGCGCCGGGAATCTCTATGTCGCTGACCTGGCTAACAACCGGATCCGTAAGATCAGTACTTCCGGCATCATTACTACGGTGGCCGGAAACGGTGGTGAGGGATTCGGCGGCGATAGCGGCAAAGCCACCGATGCGATGCTGAGCAATCCGCATGGCGTCGCGGTCGACAAAGCGGGAAACATTTATATCGCCGACACCAACAATTTCGTCGTGCGCAAAGTCGACAAGTCTGGAACCATCACCACGGTGGCCGGAATGGCCGGCCAGGCTTCCATCATCGGTCCAGCGCCCGAAGGTGTTCCGGCAACCACAGTGCCTCTCGTCAGCCCCTGGGCCGTGACCTGTGACAGCGCCGGAAATCTGTACATCACCGAATGGTTAGGCTATCGGATCCGCAAAGTAGATAGCAAAGGAATCATCACGACGGTAGCAGGCAACGGCACCTACGGATTTTCTGGTGACGGCCAAACCGCGACCACGGCGGAATTCAAGGCCCCGGAAGGCATCCGGTTCGACGCCTCGGGCAACCTCTACATCGCCGACAACCAAAACAACCGCGTTCGCGAAGTGAGCACACCGCACGCCGGACCTATGGTCAACTCCGCGGGCGTCGTGAACAATGCGAGCTTCGCGCCTGGAAACAATCCGGTGGCGCCCGGATCCATCGCCGCTGTGTTCGGAACCAATATGAACGACGGGTCGAGCGTCTTGTTCTCGAGCTTTGGATCGGACGGCAAACTGGTCACCACACTCGGCGGCGCGCAAGTGAAGATCAACGGCACGGCTGTGCCGATTTTCTACTCCACGCCCGCCCAGTTGGGCATCCAAATTCCGTTCGATCTGACGGGAACCAGCGCCTCCATCACGGTCACCACGAACGGCGTAACCAGCGCCGCGCAAGTTCTTCCAGTTGGCCCAGTCGCGCCCGGATTATTCAGCACCGATCAAAGCGGTCATGGTCAAGGCGCAGTTTTGATCGCAAACACCAATACGTTGGTTGCGCCCACCGGCAGCATCCCAGGACGCGACGCGCGTCCTGCCAAGCCAGGCGAGTTCATTACCATTTTCTGCACCGGCCTCGGAGTAGTTTCTCCAGGCTTGGCCACCGGCCAGCCAGGCACAAGCAACAACAGCGTTGCTAAGCCGGCGGTGACAATCGACGGGAACGCGGCAGTGGTGGAATTCTCCGGCATCGCCCCCGGATTCGTCGGCCTGGATCAAGTAAACGTCCAAATCCCCGCAGCCACACGCACCGCGAACGACATTCCAGTAATCCTCACCATCGACGGAAAACAAAGCAACATGGTGACCATCGCCGTATCCGGATCCTAAACGTTGTGGGGCGGCCTTTCCAGGCCGCCGCCGCGTTTCTACGCGGCGCTCGCCGGCTAGACAAGGAGCGCAGAACTAAAGCGGAATATTCCCATGCTTCTTCCTCGGCATGGTATCCACCTTATTCGACAACATCCGCAGCGCGCGGATCACCTTCGGACGCGTCTCACGCGGCTCAATCACATCGTCCACAAATCCACGCTCGGCCGCTACAAACGGATTCGCGAAACGATCCTGAAACTCTTCGATCTTCTGCTTGCGCGCGCCCGCTTTATCTTCCGCCGCGGCCAGCTCGCGCCGATAAACGATATTCACCGCGCCCTCCGCGCCCATCACCGCGATCTCCGCCGTCGGATATGCGAAATTCACATCGGTCCTCAGATGTTTCGATCCCATCACGCAGTACGCTCCGCCATAGGCTTTGCGCGTGATCACGGTGATTTTCGGGACCGTCGCTTCCGCGTACGCATAGAGCAGCTTCGCGCCATGCCGGATAATCCCCCCAAACTCCTGCTCGGTCCCCGGCAGGAATCCGGGAACATCTTCGAATGTCAGAATCGGAATGTTGAACGCGTCGCAGAACCGCACGAAGCGCGCTCCCTTGACCGATGAATTGATATCCAGGCATCCCGCCAAAAACGCCGGCTGATTTGCCACAATCCCGATGCTGCGCCCATCCATGCGCGCGAAGCCCACCACGATGTTCCGCGCCCAATGCTCATGGATCTCGAAAAACTCGCCATCATCCACGACGCGATGGATGATGTCCTTGATGTCGTAAGGCAGATTCGATTCAGCCGGCACCACACTGTCGAGCGCCGGATCCACGCGGTCAACCGGGTCTTTGGAAATCCGCGCGGGCGCATCGTCACGATTGTTCTGCGGCAAGTAAGCGAACAGAGCGCGGATCATCCGCAGGCATTCGGCATCGTCGGGCGCGATGAAGTGCGCCACGCCGCTGATCGAATTGTGCGTTTCGGCCCCTCCCAGCTTCTCTTTGGTCACATCTTCGTGCGTCACCGTCTTGATCACATCCGGACCCGTCACGAACATGTGGCTGGTATGCCCCACCATGAACACAAAATCGGTCAGAGCCGGCGAATACACCGCGCCGCCCGCGCACGGACCCATGATCGCTGAAATTTGCGGGATCACGCCGCTCGCGAGCGTGTTGCGCAGAAAAATATCCGCGTATCCCGCGAGCGACAGTACGCCTTCCTGAATACGCGCGCCGCCCGAATCGTTCAGGCCGATCACCGGCGCTCCGGTCTTGAGCGCAAGATCCATGATCTTGCAGATCTTCTGCGCGTTGGCTTCCGAAAGCGATCCGCCGAAAACGGTGAAATCCTGCGCGAAAACGTACGCCAGCCGCCCGTGGATGCGCCCGTAGCCGGTGACAAAGCCGTCGCCATCGATGACCTGCTCGTCCATCCCGAATTCACGCGATCGGTGACGGACCAGCTTGTCCATCTCCTCGAACGTGCCCTCGTCGAGCAGCAGATCGATCCGCTCGCGCGCCAGCAGCTTTCCCTCCTGATGCTGCCGCTCGATACGTGCTTCCCCGCCGCCCGCATCGGCATTGGCGTGACGTCGGCGCACTTCCGCGAATCGATCGGTGGACATTAGGTTTAGAATAGCGAACCGAAGAACCGATGAACTGCTGCAGAACCGAAGAACTATTTATTCCGCGTAATATCCGCTACGGGCCCTCAGCTCCGCCAAGGGATACTTCTTCCGCGCCGCGTCGGTGAGCGTCACCGCAACATGCCGGAACAATCCAGGCTGCGACGATGGCTCGTGATACGCCAGCATGTACCGGCTGCGAATCCGCTCGATCATTTCGTTGAACGATTGATCGGCGTGGTCCGCCTTCACCCACTCGCCGCCCGTTTCGTCGGAAAGATGCATCACGTTCGCCGGCGTGAGATCCGGATTCGGATACATGCTCGGACTGGGCGGCCGCGGCTCAATCGCGTGCCCGGTGACGATCGCGTTGAATACCGTATCGGCCTTGTTCAACTCGCGGATCACTTGCCCATCGGTCAGTTGAAAACTCATGCTCAGGTTGTCCGTCAAAATCAAAATGGCCCGGCTACCCACCGGACCCGCATGCGCCTGCATGTAGTGCGCCGCATCCACGACGGCGGCATTAATCTGCGTAGTGTTGCCGACGTCGTGATTGTTCACCGCTTCTGAAATCTGCCGCGCCGTCTCCGCTAAATTGTCGCTGAAGTCTTGGTGCAGCTCGCTGGTTTTCGCGAACACCATGATCGCCACCCGGTCCCCGGGCCGTAGATGCGCCAGCGCGGCGCGCGCCGTTTTCGAAATAGAATCGATATGCGGCTGCATGCTGCCGCTGATATCCAACAGCAGAAGAAGATTCAACGGCTCATTGCCGTGATTAAACGAAACCACGGTCTGAGCTTGACCCTCGTCGGTAACAACGAAATCTTCCTTGGCCAAATCTTTCACCAGATCTTTGCCTTGTGTCACCTGCACGTCTACACGCACATCCGCCACGCCCGTCTTGAACGTCGGGACATCCGAACTCTGCGCCAGCAGAGGCGTTAGGATGAAAAGCGTCGAGATGAAGAACATCGTGATCGGAACCGCCGGCCACATCGACCACGGCAAAACCGCCCTGGTTCGCGCGCTCACCGGCATCGATACCGACCGGCTCAAAGAGGAGAAACAGCGTGGGATTTCCATCGATCTGGGGTTTGCGCACCTCGATCTTTCAGAAAACATGCGCCTCGCCTTTGTAGACGTTCCCGGGCATGAAAGGTTCATCAAAAATATGCTGGCTGGCGTCGGCGGCATCGATCTCGTTCTCTTTGTTATAGCTGCCGATGAGTCCATCAAGCCGCAAACGCGCGAACATTTCGACATCTGCCGCCTGCTCGGCATCCGTAACGGAATCATCGTACTTACCAAATCGGATCTTGCCGATCCGGACTTTATCGAGCTGGTTCGCCTGGAAGCCGACGAATTCGTGCGCGGCTCCTTTCTCGAAGGCGCCCCGGCCGTCGCGGTCAGTTCCACCACCGGCGCAGGACTCGAGGAACTGCGCAACGAAATTCGAAAGCTCGCTCAATCGATCCACGAAAAGGACTCCTCTCAATATTTTCGCCTGCCCATCGACCGCGCGTTCTCCATGCGCGGCTTCGGGACCGTGGTAACAGGAACTCTGGTTTCCGGTACCGTTCGCGTGGAGCAGGAAGTGGATCTTCATCCAGCCGGCCGCCGCGTTCGCATTCGCGGAATTCAGGTGCACGGATCCGCTGTGAGTCACGCTTCCGCGGGACAACGCACCGCGCTGAACATCGCGGGTGTAGAAACGTCGGAACTGCGCCGGGGAATGGTTTTAGCGGAAGCCGGACGCTTCCAATCCACGCGCCAAATCGATTGCGCCTTCGAACTGCTCCCGTCCGCCAAGCCTTTGAAACATCGCGCGCCCGTGCATTTTCACTCGGGAACCGCGGAGGTGGAAGCGGAAGTCCGGTGCCTGCGCGGCACGGAATCATTTCGTCCCGGTTCGCGCGACTACATCCGGCTTCAGCTTAGCGAGCCGTTGCTTCTGCTGCCGGGCGACCGTTTCATTGTCCGGATGTTCTCGCCTGTCGTCACCATTGGTGGCGGAGTTGTTCTCGATATTGCGGCCCCCCGCCGCGCCTCACAAGATCGCCTGCGAATTCTGGAATCCGGCCAACCCGCCCAGCGGATCGCCTTACTGGTAAGCGAGTCGCGCCATGGGATGGGAATGCCGGAACTGATCGCGCGCACGGGAATGCTCGAAGCCGATATTCAGAAAGCCGCCAGCGTCGCGAAGCTGATCGTGCTGACGTCGCCGCAGTTTTGGATTCTCGATCCGAAATGGGCCGCCGCGCAGTTGGAAAAAATGCACGAGACGGTGAAGCAATTCCACCGCACGAATCCACTGGTCAACGGTATCTCGAAAGAGGAGCTCCGCGGCAAACAGTTGCCCGGCGCGCCGCAAGGGCTCCTGGACTCGTTACTCGCCCAATCAAAAACGCTGGTCGCCGAAGGGGAGTTTGTTCGTCTCGCCTCGCACAAAATTGCGTTGAAACAGGACGAAGAAGCAGCGTCCGCGAAAATTGAAACCGCATTCCGCATAGCCGCGCTCGCTGTCCCAGCCGTGAACGAGGTGCTGGCGAAGTCCGGCGTGGAACCCGGCCGCGCGCGCAGCATTCTCCAATTGCTCCTGCGCGATAAAAAACTGGTCCGCATCAGCGAAGATCTGGTATTTCATGCATCCGCGCTTCAATCGCTGAAACTCCTCCTGGCCCAACGAAAAAGCCAGAAATTCTCGGTTCCGGAGTTTAAGGATTGGACAGGAATCTCGCGCAAGTACGCCATCCCGCTACTGGAATTCCTGGATCGTGAACGCGTGACGCGCCGCGAAGGCGACAGCCGTGTAGTCCTCTAACCGAACGGCGCCCGCAAGGGAGCGCTGTTCAAGCCCGGCTGCTCTTATAGTGCATGAAAAGGCTGAACAAAAACCCGCTCATAAACACCCAGAACAAAACTTTGGTCAGGGCGACCAGTGCACCCGCAGTTTCCCCGAGGCCCATCAGAGCCACCAAAACCGCCGCCATTAAGAACGCTATCGCCCAGCCCAACATAGCCAAACCTTCGCAGAGTTAGACTCAACCCTCGGCAGATTGTGACATTCCCGACACGAAATTCATCCATGGCGGTCGCTTGACAAATGGCGAACAAAAGGCGAACATAAAATCCGGCCCATGCTGTTCGAAGACGATGCTCCCCCGCAACTCATCGGTATCGCCAAGCTCGCAGCCTCCAGCGAAGTGCTTGAAAAGAAACAGCGCGTCGAATACTTCGAGCTCGAAACCCGCCGCTTCATTGGCCGGAATTCGAATCCGAAGATGCGCTTCGTCTGGACCATCAACCCCTATCGCGGTTGCGAGTTCGGCTGCAAATACTGCTACGCCCGCTACGCCCACGAATTCATGGAGCTCCGCCAGCCCGAGCTCTTCGAAAGCAAGATTTTCGCCAAGCAATTCCACGCGCAATCCTTTCGCGCCGAGCTGAAACGCGTAAAACGCGGCGAGTGCATTTGGATCGGAACCGCCACCGATCCTTACCAACCCGCCGAACGCCGCTTCCGCATCACCCGCCGGATGCTCGAAGTGCTAGCCACCGAGCGCGGCTTGGAGTTCGGCATTACGACGAAGTCCGATTTAGTGGCACGCGACGCCGAGCTTCTCGCGCAAATCGCCAAACACAACTCCGTGCGAGTAAATCTGACCATCACGACACTCGACGAACGGCTGGCGCGGATGTTAGAACCGCGCGCTCCGCGCCCCGATCTGCGCATGAGCGCGGTGAAAAAGCTAACTTCGGCGGGGGTCGCGGTGGGAGTGCTGGCGCATCCGGTGATGCCGCTGATCAACGACAGCGAACGCAGCCTCGATGGAATCTGTGACGCCGCCGTCCAGAACGGGGCTTGTTTTTTCAGTGCCGCCCCGCTGTTCCTGAAACCCTGCGCGCAACAAGTTTTCTTCCCATTTCTAGAACAACAGTTCCCACATCTCGTCCGCCGCTACCGCGAGCGCTACGAACAAAACGCCTATCTGCGCGGCCACTATCCGGAAATGATCCGCGAGCGCGTGCGCAAAATCCGCGAACGCTATCGCCTCACCGCGAGCGAATCGCCCGAGTGGCCGGTGGACGATCAAATGGACCTTTTCGCTTCCGCTCCGGCCACCTAGTCCCGGCCAGTACTTTACAACGTAAAGTCGATTTCGTATAATTGTCCCATGGCCACCGTTCAGCCCATTCGTGCCGCGCACCCGGAACCCGTGTCGCTGCACAGCCACGCGATGGACAATTTGAAGTTCATCCGCGAAACCATGGAACGCGCTGGATCGTTTACGGCCGTGCCGGGCTGGGGCGGATTCGCGATGGGTGTCAGCGCACTCGCTGCGAGCGTCATCGCCGCGAGTCAATCGTCGCGCGATGCGTGGCTCATTACTTGGCTGCTCGAAGGCATGTTCGCGATCGGGCTGGGAGCATTTTCCATGGCGCGCAAAGCCTATCGCGCGCAAGTCCCGTTGATGTCGGCGCCCACTCGAAAGTTCATGCTCAGCTTCGCGCCGCCTTTGATTGTGGGCGCATTGCTGACCCTGGTCCTCTATCGCGCGGGACTGACCGGCGCCGTCGCCGGAACCTGGCTGCTGCTCTACGGCACCGGCGTCGTCACGGGCGGAGCGTTTTCGGTGCGCGTAGTTCCCGTAATGGGTCTCTGCTTCATGTTCGTGGGAGCGGTCGCGCTCTTTTGCCCGCTTTCCTGGGGCACCGCTTTCTTAGCCATGGGTTTCGGCGGCTTGCACCTTATATTCGGATTCATCATCGCCAGGAGGTACGGTGGCTAAAAACAATACTGCTCGAAAAGAATCGCCGGCCGAGAAGCCAACCCACGGCCGCGTGCGCGCTGTGTCGGGCGGCAACACTCTACCGGATCTGGATCGCTTGATCCATGAACGCATGCGCCTGGGCATCGTGAGCGCGCTGGCGGCCAATCAATCGCTGACGTTCAATGAGTTAAAGAAGCTTCTCGTGACCACCGATGGAAACTTGAGCGTGCATGCGCGCAAGCTGGAAGAAGCCGAATACATCGCCTGCACCAAATCCTTCGAAGGCCGCATGCCCAAAACCGAATATCGTTTGACCGACGCCGGCCGCAAGGCGCTCGAAAAATATTTGAATCACATGGAAGCCCTGATTCACGCCATGCGAGAGCTTTGATGCGAGCGGACAATCCCAAGTTGCACGCCGCCATCATTATGGATGGCAACGGACGCTGGGCCACCGCCCGCGGACTCCCGCGCGTCGCCGGTCACACAGCCGGCGCGGAAGCTCTTCGCCGGACTGTCGAAGCGGCGCCCGATCTCGGGATTGGAACACTGACCGTCTATGCGTTCTCGTCCGACAACTGGCAGCGTCCGCGCACCGAAGTTTCCGCTCTGATGAAGCTGTTCCATGTTTACCTGCGGCGGGAACGCGCCCGCTGCGTGGAGAACGGCGTTCGCGTTTCCATCATCGGACGCCGTGACCGTTTGCCCGCCATGGTTCTTCCCGCGATCAAATCGGCCGAAGAAGCCACCGCCGATGGCACACGCCTTCATCTTCGGCTGGCCGTGGATTACTCTTCGCGCGAAGCAATCGCCGCCGCCGCGAAAAAGCTGAACGGCCACACCACGCGTGAGCATCTCGCGGCAGCCCTCGGTGGTCCGGATGTGGATCTGCTGATCCGTACCGGCGGCGAACAGCGCCTCAGCGATTTCCTGCTGTGGGAGGCCGCGTACGCCGAACTGATTTTCACTCCCGTCATGTGGCCCGATTTCAAAGCGTCCGACCTGGCGAACGCCATCGCCGAATTCCACTCGCGCGAGCGCCGCTTCGGAACCGTCCCGCAAGTTGCCCTCGCGTAAAATAGCAAGCAAAATGCATCGCAGCGCACTGGCGTTGTTGCTGACCGCCGAACGAAAACTGAAAGACGAGCAGGAAGAACGCTGGCGGGCCTATTTGATTTTGCGCGACGTCGCGAAGAATGCAGCTAAGACGAAACTGGGACGCCAAGCCGCCGATTTGGCCATGCATTGTTTGGCCGGTATCAACGAACGATTCGAGCGCCAGGATGAGATCCGGCGCAGCGAGCGCGAGCTGTTTGCTCTGCTGCGGCGATAACCGAATCTTGCTGTAATAAAGACTGGAGAAGTGTGGTGGTTCCGTCCTTGGATCAGACAACTTCGGAATCCTATGTCTGGGCCTATCCCGGCTGCCCGGTTCGCATTCTGCTGAGTCTGAATGTAATCGAGCAGTTGCAGGCGGAAGTTTCTCAATCCACGGTCAGGCGCGGCGAGACCGGCGGATTGCTGATCCGCAGCAAGAAATCCAAGCCCGACGTCATTCGGATTGTCGATTTTATCCCGCTGCCCGGCGAACAAAAAGTCTCCGATC
Organism: Bryobacteraceae bacterium; assembly: GCA_035295865.1. GTDB lineage: Bacteria > Acidobacteriota > Terriglobia > Bryobacterales > Bryobacteraceae > Palsa-89. Next base: position 3,226 of record DATGIH010000301.1, on the reverse strand, counting down.
CGCACTTCAAACTTTCGTCGGCATCGCTTGCGGAGGCGATCGCCCGCTGCCCTTCCGATTCCAAGATTGCCGGCTACTACCGGACCGATGTCGATCAACGGGTCCATCTGCGCGCCGAAGACCTCGATACCATCCAACAATGGTTCAAGGACCCAGCCAGCGTTTTTCTGGTCATCGCCCCAGCGAGTCTGGGCCGTCCCACGGCCGGATTTTTCTTTTGGGAGCATGGCGCCGTAACCGCAAATCCAAGTTTGACGTTTCCATTCGACGCCCCGAAACTGGTTTCCGAAGGATGGCCTACGCAGGCCGACGCTCCGGAAAAAGACCGGTTTGCCGCCGTCAACGCACTCCTGCGTAAAGCCATCGATGCGTTCCAGCGCTTGAGCATCCCCGCGAAGATCGGAATCATCAGCGCGATACTCGCTTTGATCATCGGCATCCGGGTGTTCACCTGGAACCGGAGTTCCCTTCTCCGGCCGCCCGCTTCTTCCAGCCTTGGGCTGCAAGTGAAACGGGAGGGCACCAAATTCGTGATTGCCTGGAACCGGGCCTCTACGACGATCCAGAACGCGAAAGATGCAAATCTGGTGATTTGGGATAGCAGCCGCCAAGCCTGGGACGGCAGCAATGAGGCGCTCTACATGCCGTTGACGCAGGCGCAACTGCGCTCCGGCAGTGTTGCTTACACATCGTTTTCTTTTTCCGAGAAAGTGAAATTTCGCCTGGATATGGTGACCCAGAATGGCGATAGCGCGAGCGAATCCATGGTCTCGGTTTCGCCCCTTGGCGTCACTCCGTCCACTACTCCAGCCCTGCCTTCGCCCGATACAAAAGCGGAGAATCTTCCGCCGTATGAGCCGCGGCATTCGGTGCCCCGCAATCTTTTACCGTTGCCCCAGGATCGATCTGCATCCCGGCGCTCGAAGAGATTCGTCCCGCCGCGATCGGCCCCGGTTGCCGGATCGGCGCGTGAAAGCACCATGCCCGATCCGCCGAATCTCATCGTCGAAGTTGTCGCAGGCGTCGGTTTCCAGCCGGGCGCATTTCACGCCAATCCGGACGTAGCGCCCGCACCACCGCCGAGCCAAACATCGCCTCAAACATCCGCCGCTCTCCGCCCTGCTGCGATTCCTGAGACAGTGGGCGGGCGTTCCCGCGAGGGGGTAGTGACCATCACTTCCGAGCCGAGCGGGGCGAAAGTGGAAATCAACGCCGTTCCGGCGGGTGTCACGCCACTGACTTTGCAAATCACACCGGTGGGACTGGGCTTCACTGTGACCGTGAGCAAGAACGGCTTCGCGAAGTGGATGGTGCAAAGTTTTTCCACGGCACAACCCTACTCGCTGCACGCGCAGTTGCGCGCCGAGCCAAAGTAGAAGCGGTCAGATTAATTCCGCCGGGGCGGGTCTCACATCGATTTCAATCGTCCGAGTACCCAGATACGGATGCCGCGCCGTAAGCCGCAAAGTGCCTGCCGATTCCGCCGCTTTGATCCAAACCGCTCCCGCGCCGCCGGCCAGCGCGAATGGGTTCTCGCCGACAATTTCTCCGGGACCGGTCAACGTCAGCGCGATCGCGCCGGTCGCAAACGGCCGGATGTTACCGTACTCATCCGTCACCAGCAATACCACGCGCGTCGCATCGCGCCCGTCGGCAATCAGCTCTTTGTCGTCCGGCAATGCTTTGAAGTCCGCGTCTCTTCCGGACCCGGCAAGCGTGAGAGTTTTCACTAACTTGCCTTTCAGATAGCCTTCGATTTTCAAATCGCCCCAAGGGTCCCACAAAGTTCCCAGATCCATGGTGAACGGCGGATATTTCAGATTCGGAAACGCGCGGCGATCGGGATCGATCTCCTGCATGAATTGCCCTGCCACATAGATCTTCAGGTGATCACAATTCGAAAGAATTGGCACCGGGCCTGGTCCAGCGGCCTCCGGTTTATCGCCGTTCGACCAAAAGAACCCGGCTTCGAGAACTACTTCCTCGTCGGGATCGCACTGCGATTTGTAGAAGTACGCAGCGGGTTTCGGGATGCGAAAAATGTCGCTGACGCCGTGATAACAAATATGGTCGCCGGATCCGAAATTGGAATGCGTGTTGTAATCGAACGCGCACCAGCCGATGCCACCGGCGTAGCGATCGTCTCCGGCGAGTTGATTGTGCACGCGGGCGTGGCGCCGCACATGTTCCGCTACCGTGGTCACATTGTCGAACCGCTTGGTGGAGTACATGTGACCGTTGAATTCAGTGTTCAGATACAACGGATGGTTGGGCAACTGGAGCGGAAAACCGAAATCGTTGATGGTGAAAACGTCTTCCAGGATTTCCGAATCCCGCAGATACCGGATGCCGCCGGTTTGCCGCGCGTCATCCAGCGAATGCGCCAGCGCGTTGGTGCGCGTGTAGAAGTCGTGATTATCCTGCGATTCGTTGATCCGCACGCCCCAGAGGACGATGGACGGATGATTCCAATCGCGCCGAATCATTTCGCCGACATTGCGGACCGCGATGTCCTGCCACGCCAAGTCGCCGATGTGCTGCCAGCCGGGTATCTCCTCTAAAACCAGGAGCCCAAGTTCGTCGCATGCATCCAGAAAATCGGGCGACTGCGGATAATGCGACGTCCGGACGATGTTGCAGTGCAGTTCGTGTCTGAGAATCCAAGCATCGCGGCGCTGGACGCGGGCGGGCATCGCGCCGCCGACATACGGAAATGTCTGATGCCGGTTCAGTCCACGGAGTTTGATGTGGCCGCCGTTCAGGCGGAATCCGGACGGCGTGAATCCCGCTTCTCGAAAACCGATTCGAGTGCGGTACTCGTCGCCCGAATCAGTTCGCACCGCGACGTCGTACAGCTTTGGAGTTTTCACATCCCAAAGCTGGATATCGCCCAATGATTCGAGCTGAAGATCTTGAAAGGGCGCCGCGCTCGTTGCCGTAACACTGGCGGCTTTTATCACGGCAGCGCCGTCGCGGAGTTCCGCTGTGATCTTGATGGGGCGGTCCACCGGACCATTCAGGAAACATCGCACAGCGAGCGCGCGACTATTATCGAGTGGCCGGATCGGCTTCGCGTAAACATTTTCGATGAACGTCTGCGGGACCACGCGAATCTGAACGTCGCGATAAATGCCGCCGAAGGTCAGGTAGTCGATCTTGTCGCCAAACGGAGGGATGTCGCTGCGCTCGGTGGAATCCAGATCCACTGTCAGCATGTTCTCGCCAC
>DATGIH010000300.1:0-14926 GCA_035295865.1 Bryobacteraceae bacterium | reverse complement strand
AGCGCAATCGCGGTGCGCGAAAAATCACCATCTTCGATGGGCGGCCGCGGGGTTCCCATCAAACTCCAGCTTCCGTTCTTGCGCTGCTGGCCGGCCACGTTGTGGATCAAAGAATCAATGATCGAATCAGCGGGCGCGTTTTCAACTTCCAAATGCAGCAGCGAGTACATCATGGTATCCACGGCGCCGGGCGGGTCCATGCGCTGCAGCAAAACCTCGGCGAAGGCGCCCCACTGCAATCGAACGGCTTTCAACTGCGACGTTTCCGATTTTTCGTCCACTGGAATTCCTTGCGCGCGAGCGGTGACCTGTGCCAGCGCGGTGAGATTCTGCGCGTGACAGGAAACGCATCCGCCTTCCTGGAAGAATCCGCCGCTGGATCGCTGAACCAAAGCCAGACTCTTCGCCGCCGCCTCGCGCGGAGAATCAAGTTTCACCTCGCTTGCCGGAACAGCAACCGACGCGACTTCGCGAGGTTCGACTCCAAGGAGCGCCAGCACCCCCGGATTATTCAATTTCTTCGCCCAGTCCACGGCCGTTTCGCCATCTTTGGATTTGATGTTCTTGCTGGCGCCTTTGGCGAGCAACAGCCGGATGCTTCCGGTATCGGGACGATCCGTCGTGACCGCAAGCATGAGCGGCGTGATTCCCCGCACGTCTTGCGCGTCCACGTTTGCCCCCGCATCCAGCAGGAGCTTCACGGCGCCCGCGCCGGCGTAGGGGGCCGCGAAGTGCAGAGCCGTAGATTTGCCGAGGGCGATAGGGCCGTTCTTCACGCGTCCGGCTTCCACCTCGTCCACCACGTTTACGTCAGCGCCTTTGGCCAACAGTAAGCGGGTTGTTTCAAGATTGCCGTGCCCGGCGGCGGCCATCACCGGAGTATCGCCATAAACATTCTTCGCGTTCACATCGGCGCCTTTTTCGATCAGCAGCCGGACGCTGTCTGTGTCGTTTGCTTCCGACGCCACATAGAGCGCTGTGTACTTATTCCCGTCGGCGGCCTTTACATCCGCGCCTTTTTCGATTAGCAACTTCACGGTTTGCGAATTGCCATCGTGCGCCGCGGCGACGATCAACGGCGTGCGGCTTTGCTTCGACCTGGCATTCACGTCCGCGCCTTTTTCCACCAACAGCCGGGCTTTCGCCGGATCGCCCGCGCACCACAGAAGCGCCGTGACATCGAACGTATTTCGCGCATTGACCTGCGCGCCCGCGTCCAGCAGCAGCTTCATGGCATCGATACTGCCGAAAGCCGCCGCGAACATCAACGGCGTGGAATCGTGCTTGTCCTTGGCGTTGACGCCCGAGCCTTTCACCAGTTCGCGAAGCGCCGTGAGATCGTTATTGCGGATCGCTTGATAAAAACGGTCGCTGGGCTCTTCCGCAGGCAGAGAAACAGCGCCCAAAACCAGCAGACACAAAACCGACGAAAGTTTTGGTGACATTCCCATTACGCTCCATTGGGGGACTTTCATTTATTATCGCCCTATACTGGTCTTGAGTTGCAAACCCTGGCTTATCAATCGCTGCTCGACGTGTCGAAGACCATCCTGCAGCATCGCGATTTGGCCGGCCTTTTTCGCGAGCTTTCCACCCTGCTGAGTTCTGTTCTGCGGTTCGATTTCCTGAACCTGGTGTTGCATGACCCGCGCACCAACACCATGCGGCTGCACATCCTCGAATCCACCGTGGGGCCCGCCGCTCAGGCTCCTCCAAATTGGGAGCTCGCGCCCGAGGAATCGCCTTCCGGATGGGTTTTCCTGCATCAGGAGCCGCTGGTAATTGCCGATGTCAGCGCGGAAACAAGGTGGCCGGCGGTGATGGAACTGCTGCGCCGCAACAACATCGCGACTTCTTGTTGGCTGCCTCTCACCACCGCGCAGCACCGGCTGGGGGCCCTGGTATTCGGGTTCGGACCCACGAACCTGGCCGAGAAGAAGATCGAGTTCATGCAACAGGTGGCGGCGCAAGTGGCCGTCGCGGTGGACAACACCCTGAACATTGAAAAGGTGGAAAAATACCAACGGCAGCTTGCGCTCGAACGCGACCGGCTGCAGGTGTTGCTCGAGATCACCAATACCTTGGTGTCAGAACTCGACATCCGCGATCTGTTTCCCAGCATCACTTCCTGCGTTCGCCGGGCGGTTCCGCACGAATACGCGAGCCTGGCGCTGCGCGTTCCCGGCACGGATCAACTCCGTATCCATGCGCTTGTATTCGCGGGAGCGGGCGAGGTGTTGCAGGAAGGCGCAACAGCGTCGCTGAGCGAAACTCCGGCGGGTGAAGCGATGGAAACGCGCCGGCCCGTGGTTCTCGATTCAGAATCGCTGGCGCGCTATGCTTCGCCCGTGGTCCAGCGGCTAGGTGCTTCGGGATTGAAGACGATTTGCGCGGTTCCGCTCATCACGCGTTTACACGTTTTGGGAACGTTGAACGTGGGCAGCACGCGGGCAAATGCCTTTCGAGAAACGGACGTGGATTTCCTGACCCAGGTGGCCGGACAGGCCGCTATCGCGATTGAGAATGCCATGGCGTATCAGGAAATAGCGCAGTTGAAGGATCAGCTCGCCGAAGAGAAGCTGTATCTGCAGGACGAAATTCTCGCCGACCGCAATTTCGGCGAAATGGTTGGCGACAGCCCGAGCTTCCGCAAGATTCTGGACCAAGTGGCGACGGTGGCTCCAACCGATGCCACGGTGTTGATCCAGGGAGAAACCGGTACGGGCAAGGAATTAATCGCGCGCGCGATTCACGATCTCAGCGGGCGGCGCGAGCGGACGTTCGTCAAACTCAACTGCGCAGCCATACCCACTGGGTTGCTCGAAAGCGAATTGTTCGGCCACGAAAAGGGCGCATTTACCGGCGCGATCATGCAAAAGGCCGGCCGTTTCGAGCTGGCCAATAAAGGCACGCTGTTTCTGGATGAGATCGGCGACATTCCGCTCGAATTGCAACCGAAGTTGTTGCGCGCTTTACAAGAACAGGAGTTTGAGCGCTTGGGAGGCACGCGGACCATCAAAGTGGATGTCCGGCTGGTGGCGGCCACCAATCGCGATTTGGCCCAGATGATCGCGGAGCGGCAATTTCGCACCGACCTGTATTACCGCTTGAACGTCTTTCCGATCTCAGTGCCGCCGCTGCGCGCGCGCGCCGGCGACATCCCTAAGCTGGTTCGCTACTTCACTCAGAAATTCGCGCGGCGCATGAACAAGCGCGTGGAAACAATTTCGCAGGAAACGATGGATGCCCTGGTGCGGTACCCGTGGCCGGGAAATGTGCGAGAGCTGGAGAATCTGCTCGAGCGGGCCGTCATTCTGACACGCGGCGCGGCACTTCAAATCCCGCTCGCGGAGTTGCGCACAGCAGCTGCGGCCACTTCCGCGGTCACACTCGAGGACGCCGAACGCGAGCACATCCGCCGGGTTCTGGAACAATCGAACGGCGTGGTCGGCGGACCGAACGGCGCCGCGGCAAAGCTGGGCATGAAACGGACCACGCTGCAATCGAAGATGAAGAAGTTGGGCATATGAAAAACGGCTTTACACCGCCGGGGCATTGTCCGAAACAGATTCTAATAATTCAATCGCCATGCGCCGCACCGGCCTCAAGAACGGCGACTTGGATATTTTGAGGACGCCGGATACGATGCCGATGCTTTTGTCGACTAGTTTTTCGGTGCGCTGCTGGCCGGGTGAGCGGTCGTAGATCCAGAACAGGATCAAGCCCATTTGATAAAGCCACAGCAGATGCGGCAGGTGTGGCTTCAAATCGTCGGGGACGTTTAGATTGCTCCCGGCCAGCGCGCTCGAGAAATGCTGCATGTCTCGCTCTCGAATCTCGCGAGTCTGGCTGCTGAAAGGCGACAGCGGATGTTCGGGGTCGGCCGCGTGGCGAAGTAGTGCGCCAAGGAATTTACGGTTGGGCGCGAAGTATTCGAACTTCACGTCGATCACCGTCCGCAATCTTGCTTTCAGATCGATTTTTCTGCCTAACGCTGCCTCGATCTGGTCGTGCATGGTTTGGCTGGCGTCCCCATAGAACGCCATCACGAGTGCTTCCTTGGACTGGAAATAGTAATAGGCTGCGCCGATGGCGACGCCGGCCGAGTTTGCGATATCGCGCATGGTGGTTTCGTCGAATCCGCGCTCGCGGAAAAGTGCGAGCGCGGCGGTTAAGATGCGGGAGCGGGTTTCTTCGGCTTTGGGCATGGAGTGGAAGAGGAATTCAGGAATTCTTTTTTAAGATTGGCACCTCGGCGGATTTACGGCGCTGAGTTCCACTGCGAGCTCGTCGTCGCTTTTGAGTTGCAGCCAACTGGAAATGCGACGTCGGTTCGCGGATAAAATGGCAAACGCCGATCGAGCCAGAGGCAGCAGCGATGGCGGAGACAAGCGCATGGCCCAACTCCGGTAATCTTTGAGCGCATAAAGGCACATCAGCCATGCATGGTCGCCCAAATACACTCGTCCATCGCTGCTGACCACGATCAGTTCCTCATGAGAGATGCGATCCGCCAAGGTTGGATAAATGCGCGCAGCGGCATGGGACGGAAGCAGTCGAAGACCGATCCATTTCGGCTGGGCTTCCAACCATGCGCCCAGCCGTTTGCAAAGTCCGCATCTCTGGTCGTACACCACGGTTAGGTATTGCATGGAATTCAGCTCCGATGGGCAGGGGCTGAAGGAGTTAAGAGTGCATCCGGCGGAAACGGCGGAGCCATCTGGTTTTCCTGGGCGCGCTTGCGGATGCGGGAAAAGACGAGCAGGTTAAAAAAGTGCATGCCGCCGAGAACCAGCAGTACTAAGCCTAACTTGTCGCTAACCACCTCGATGGCTTGGCGCAGGTTGGCGGGATTCTCTGTGCTCTTTAAGGCGAAGGCCACATATCCGACGTTGATCAGGTAAAAACCCACGACCAACAGATGATTGACAGAGTCGGCCAATTCCTGCTGGCCATGGAAAGCATCCACCAGAAAGATCCGGCCGCGGCTATGCAGGGTTTTGGCAACCCAAATGGTAACGGCCAAGCTGATGGACAGGTAAACGAAGTAGCTGTAGACGATAAACATCGAAAATCTCCTCTTTAGATTGGGTTCGGTGCATTTTTGAACATGTTCAATAACAGAGTAAGGCTGCGGCCCTGCCCTGTCAAGTTGTTTTTTGAATGTGTTCAAAACAACGTTACACCCGAATGCGGGGAGGTGCCTGCCCCCTGCCCGGATCTCCCACCCTGACCGTGTGTTACAGACTGCTATAATAATTGGCAATGGGCCAGGTCCAAAATGGCAGTCCCGCGAAGAAGATCATCCTGCTCCGGCCGCGCGGTTTTTGCGCCGGGGTGGTACGGGCGATCGACGTAGTGAAGATCGTCCTAAACCTCTATGGAGCGCCGGTTTACGTGCGCAAAGAGATCGTCCATAACCGCCATGTCGTGGATGAGCTAAGGCAAGCCGGGGCAATCTTCGTCGACGAGTTGAGCGAGGTGCCGGAAGGCGCCCGGGTGATCTTCAGCGCCCATGGCGTTTCGCCCGCTGTCCGCGAAGAAGCCAAGCAGCGGAACCTCCAGGTGATCGACGCCACCTGCCCCCTGGTTACAAAAGTCCACCTGGAAGCAGTTCGCTTTGCCCGTCAAGACTATACGATCATCCTGATTGGGCATGCCGGCCACGATGAAGTCATCGGAACCCTGGGCGAAGCTCCGGAATCAACGATGCTCGTCTCATCGGTGGCCGATGTTGACCGGCTGCAAGTCAAGGATCCCCAGAGAATCTCATACCTGACCCAAACCACCTTGAGCCTGGACGAGACCCGGGACATCGTCGCCCGGCTCCACGAACGTTTTCCGGCGATCAAGGGGCCGAAAACCCAGGACATCTGCTACGCCACCGAGAATCGGCAGCTTGGGGTGAAAGCCGTAGTACCTTTAACGGAAGTACTACTGGTGGTCGGATCGCAAAACAGCTCAAACTCGCGCCGACTGGTGGAAGTTTGTGAGAACGAAGGCGTCCCGGCTTATCTGGTGGACGATAGCCGAGAAGTTAAACCGGAATGGCTGGAAGGCATTCGGACAGTCGCCGTCACTGCCGGCGCCTCCGCCCCGGAAAACCTGGTACAAGAGCTCATCCAATCGCTCGAGACCCAGTTTGGGTTCGATTTCATGGAAGAGATGGAGCTCAAAGAAGAAGACGTGCGTTTCCATCTGCCTTCCGATCTGGAACGCTCGGCTCTCAAGTTAACCACCATCGCCACGGTATGACTCCGCAACTCCAGGTTGCAGATTCATTACTGGCGGGAACCGCCAAAGCTGCCGAACGCACGGTTGGTTTTTTCCTGCGGACCCAGCACGATCCAGGCTACTGGATGGGCGAGCTTACCGCCGATACCACCCTCGAATCCGACTACATTCTGTTACAGCTTTGGCTGCATCCGCCAGTGGATGGCGTCTGGAATCCGCCCACTCGGACCCGCATTAATCGTGCTGTCGCGTCGATTCTGGAACGGCAGTTGCCGGACGGTGGATTCAACATCTATCCGCAGGGTCCGGCGGATTTGAGCGCCACCGTCAAAGCGTATTTTTCGCTGAAGCTTGCCGGTGTTCCCTACGACGATCCGCAACTGGCTGCCGCACGCGAAAGAATTCTGGCGCTGGGTGGAATTCAATCGGCCAATAGCTATGTCAAGGTGAACTTAAGCCTCTTCGATCTCTATCCACGGGAGGATTGCCCGTCCATACCACCCGAGATCATGCTGCTTGGCAAGTTCATCTATCAGATGTCTTCCTGGACGCGCGCGATTGTCATTCCGCTGTCGATCGTGCATTCGATGAATCCGCGACGCCCGGTTCCAGCAGGATTCAATCTCAAGGAACTGTTCCTCGAAGGCGGACATCCCGAGTTTGCGCGCAGCAAAGAAAGCTTCACCTGGCGGAACGTGTTTTTGCGCATCGACAAGATGCTCAAACTCATGGAGAATCACGGATCGAAAGCGATCCGGCAGCATGCCATCCGAAAAGCCGAAAAATGGATCCTGGAGCGCACGCGCTACACCGACGGTCTCGCAGCCATCTATCCGCCCATGATGTATGTGATCATGGCGCTCGATCTGCTGGGTTATCCGCCGGATCATCCGGACCGGATGGAAGCGCAAAAGCAGTTCGACGCGCTGATGGTCGACGACGGCCGCTTCTTCTTCCAGCCGTGTTTCTCGGTAGTCTGGGATTCCGGAATCGCGGCCTACGCGCTGGGTGAATCGCCTGCGCCCCCGAAAGAAGCGCTGCGCAGGTGCGCGGACTGGCTGCTCACCAAGGAAGTGCGCCGCAAGGGCGATTGGTCGGTGAAACGGCCGAACACGCAGCCGTCCGGCTGGTATTTCGAATTCGCCAACGAGTTTTATCCGGATATCGACGACACCGCGCAAGTGTTGCTGGGTTTGAGCCACGCGCAAGCCACGCGTCCGGCCGAGCAGAAAGCTTGCCAGGAGCGCGCCATTCAATGGCTTCTCGACATGCAATCGAAAGATGGCGGTTGGGCGGCGTTCGACGTGGACAACAACTGGCGTCCGCTCAGTTTTGTACCGTTCGCCGATCATAACGCGATGCTCGATCCTACTTGCCCGGACATTACCGGGCGTGTGCTCGAAGCGTTGTGCGCGTATGGCGTCGATCGCTCGCATCCCGCGGTTCGGCGCGGCATCGAATACCTGGTGCGTCATCAGGAAGAGGATGGAAGCTGGTACGGGCGCTGGGGTGTGGATTATATCTACGGAACATTCCTCGCGCTCCGTGGTTTACAAGCGGCCGGCGTTAGCGATCGCGAGGCCTATGTACAACGCGCTCTTGAATGGGTGCGCGCAAATCAAAACTTTGACGGTGGCTGGGGCGAGAGCTGCGAAAGCTACAAGCAGGAAACCTACGTCGCGGCGGGCAGCACTCCGTCGCAGACCGCATGGGCCGTTCTCGCGCTGCTGGCGGGCGGCGATACGACAAGCACCAGTTTGCATGACGGAGTGGAATACTTGGTGCGCACGCAGAAGAGCGATGGAACCTGGGATGAAGAGTTAGCCACCGGGACCGGCTTCCCGCAGGTTTTCTACCTTTGTTACCACTTGTACCGGAATTCGTTCCCCTTGTTGGCGATGAATACCTTTCTTAAAGCAAAAGAGTCTGGCTCCAAAGGATAAATATTAAATGCGATTTCCCCTTTCGATGACGGCGGGCATGGCGAGCTATATCGCCCGCAACAAGTTCCGCCCCAATCCCGAGTGGCAGAAGACGGTGGTCTCGGCGCCGGATGCCTCGAATCCTTTCCGCATTGTCTACACGCATGCGACGGGCGAGCGCAAGCCGCATCCGATGATCAACAAGCGGTTTCCGCTGGTGCTCATGCTGGAGCCGCTGCATACCTGCAATCTCACGTGCACCGGCTGCGGGCGCATCCGCGAGTACGAATCCACCATCACCCAGAAACTCTCCCTGCAGCAATGCATGGATGCGGTGCATGAGTGCGGCGCGCCGATCATTTCCATTTGCGGCGGCGAACCGATGCTCTATCCCGAGATCGGCCCGCTGGCAGCGAAGCTGATCGAAGAGAACAAGACCATTTATCTCTGCACCAATGGCATGTTCATCCAGAAGCGGCTGAAAGAGTTCAAGCCTGCGGACAAATTCTTCTTCAACGTCCACTTGGATGGCATGGAAAAGAATCACGACATCGCTGTCGAGCGGGAAGGCGTGTTCCGCGAAGCCATTGAAGGAATCAAAGCCGCGAAGGCCGCCGGTTTCCGTGTCTGCACCAACACAACCGTCTATAAAGAGACGGACATGAACGAAATCGACGAGATGTTCGAGTACCTGTCGCAGTTCAAAGTAGACGGGCACACTATTTCGCCGGCCTACGGCTACTCGTCGGTGAACGATCGCGAAATCTTCATGACGCGCGACGACATCAAGGAGAAATTCGCGACCATCGACCGGATGGCTCAGAAGTATCCGCTGTTCAGCACGCCGACTTATCTGGAATTCCTGCAGGGCAAGCGCGATTATCCATGCACCGCGTGGGGCAATCCGACCTACAACGTGAAGGGCTGGAAAGGCCCGTGCTACCTAATCACGGACGGGCACTATAAAACTTTTGAAGAGCTGATGACGAAAACCCAGTGGGAAAATTATGGCGAGGGCAACGACCCGCGCTGCGACCATTGCATGGTGCACTGCGGTTTTGAGCCGTCCGCCGCACTGGGAATCAATTCTAAACTCGGCGACACGTTCAAGTTGATGACTTGGGCGTTTCGATAGAACTTGAAGCCGACTTTGGTTACCGGCGCGACCGGTTTCATCGGCTGGCATGTTGCAAAGAAGTTGATCGCGCGAGGCCACGCCGTGCGGGCTTTGGTCCGGCCCACGAGCAAGGTCCGTGAACTGGATTTAGAGATCGTCAGCGGGGATTTGCGCGACTCAGATTCGCTTGAGCGCGCCGTAAGGGGATGCGGGCTGGTGTTTCACGTCGCAGCCGATTACCGGCTGTGGGCCAAGGATCCGGCTGAGTTGTACCGTTCGAATGTCGAAGGTACACGGAATCTGTTGACCGCCGCGCAACAAGCCGGCGTGGAGCGCGTTGTATATACCAGTACCGTTGGCTGCATCGGGATGAGCAAAGATCGCCCGGGCAGCGAAGACGTGGAGGTGCGTCTCGAACAAATGACCGGCGCTTATAAACGGTCAAAGTTTCGGGCTGAGCAAGTCGCGATTGAATTTGCCGGCTCAGGGTTTCCCGTGGTCATCGTGAATCCCACCGCGCCGATGGGCGATCACGATTTTAAACCAACTCCTACGGGCAAGATCGTCGTGGATTATTTAAAGGGCGACATGCCGGCGTTCGTCGACACCGGCTTGAATCTCGTCGACGTAGACGACACCGCCGACGGACACATCTTAGCCGCCGAACGCGGCCAGCCGGGCGAGCGCTATATCCTTGGTTGCGAAAATCTCACACTGGAACAAATCCTGGAACGCCTGGCGCGCATCAGTGAAGGAAAGGTGCCGCGTTGGCGGATTCCTTATCCGCTGGCGTATGCGGCCGGGCTCGCGAGCACCGGTTGGGCGAACCTGACTGGTCAGGAGCCGCGGGCGCCTTTGGACGCCGTGAAGATGGCGAAGGTAAAGATGTTCGTTTCGTCGGACAAAGCGAAGCGCGAGTTGGGATTTAATCCGGGACCGGTGGATGGCGCGCTGAAACGCGCTGTCGATTGGTTCCGGGCGAATGGTTACGTCTGATTGTTGGCGTTCATAGCGGCGGAGGCTCGTGAATTTGACGGACTGCTGAGGAAAGCCGAGAGGGTGAGCAAGCTGGATTGGCCAGTTGATTTTGCGCGGCGAATCTGGCTGAGCGGAATGCAAGCGGTGCTGCTAGCGAACGGGCCAGGTCCGAAGCTGGCGAGGGACGCAGTGGAGATTGCGAAAGGACGCGAGGAGTTGACGGGATTGGTGAGCACGGGGTTTTGCGGTGCGTTGGATCCGGCGCTGCAGCCATTGGATATTGTGGTCCCGACGGCGCTGGTGTCCTCCGTACCGAACGGCGACCCCGAGGGAGCGCTACCCCGCTCGCTTCCTGGCGCGCGCCGTTCAGTTAGAACTGGAACTCTGCTCTCGATGGATCGGGTGGCTTCCACCTCCGCTGAAAAGTCTGAGTTGTTTAAAACAACTGGAGCAGCGGCCATCGAAATGGAAGCGGCCGGGGTCGCGCAAAAGGCACAAGAATACAACCTGCCTTTCTATTGCATTCGCGTCGTCACCGACACCGCGACGGAAAGCTTCCCGCTCGACTTCAATCGAATGCGTAGGCCCGACGGACATTTCAGCCGAACCAGAATCGTCGCCGCGGCACTCGCGCGTCCCACGGTATTTCCGAAGCTGATAGAACTGAATAAGACATGTAAACTCGCCGCCGAGGCGCTAGGGGATTTCATTGCCGACACTCGATTCTGAACTCATTGCCCCGCCCGCGACCATGCAGGCTGCCGTTTATACCGGCGATAGCACCATCTCGGTAGAGTCCATTCCGACGCCCAAGATTGGAGCCGGCGAACTGCTGGTCCGCGTGGAAGCATGCGGCATCTGCCACACCGATCTCAAGAAAATTGAACACAACCTGCTCGCCCCGCCGCGCGTCTTCGGACACGAAACCGCAGGCGTGGTCGCGTCTGTGGGCGATGGCGTCCGCGATTACAAACCGGGCGATCGCGTGATTGTGTTCCATCACATTCCGTGCCTGGAATGCTTTTACTGCCGCCACAAACTTTATGCACAGTGCCCGGTTTACAAGAAAGTCGGCGTGACGGCGGGCTACGAGCCGGCGGGCGGCGGATTCTCGCAATACGTGCGCGTTATGGACTGGATTGTGAAGCGCGGCGTGGAAAAGATTCCCGACGGTGTCTCGTTCGAGCGCGCCACTTTCGTCGAGCCTTTGAACACCTGCCTCAAAGGAATGGTTCAACTCGATCCGAAGCCCGAGGACGTAGTGGTCGTACTAGGACAAGGGCCCATCGGACTGCTTTTCACCATGCTCGGCAAGCGCTACGGATCCACCCTGCTTGCCACTGACACCATGCCGTTCCGCCGCGAACTTTCGTTGCGCCTGGGCGCCGCCGGAGCCTTCGACCCGCGGCAACCAGCGATGCTCGAACGGATCATGGAAATGACGGGCGGCCGCGGCGCCGACAGCGTGATCATCGCGGCTTCCGCTCCCGGAATCGTGGAACAGGCCATCCGTTATTCCCGTCCCGGGAGCCGTATTCTCTTGTTCGCCCAAACGTCACACCACGAGAGAGTTGAGGTTTCCGGAGCCGACATCTGCGTGGGTGAACGCCTGGTTTTCGGATCGTATAGCGCGTCGGTGGATATCCAAAAGGAAAGCGCCGATCTGGTGTTTAGCGGCCGTCTACCGGTGGAAGAGCTGATTTCGCACCGCTTTGCTTTGAATGAGATACGGGCAGGGATCGACCTGGCGTTGCATCCGGAGCCTAAATCGTTGAAAATTATAGTTCAGCCTCAGAGGTGGTCTTAGTGAACACACAGATGATTGCCGCCGTCCTCTACGGCAAGGAAAACTTGCAGATCGAGGAGGTATCGGTACCAACGATTGGGAAGGGCGATGTACTAGTCCGCGTTCAGGCAGCCCTCACGTGCGGTACGGACGTGAAGGTGTTCCGGCGGGGCTACCATGCCCGGATGATCGTCCCACCGGCGCTGTTCGGTCACGAATTGGCCGGGGATATTGTCGCCATGGGTTCCGACGTAAAGGGCTTCCATATCGGCCAACGCGTGGTGGCGGCGAACTCGGCGCCGTGTCTCGAATGCTTCTATTGCAAGCGCGGCAATGAAAACTTGTGTGAGGATCTGCTGTTCAATAACGGG
Organism: Bryobacteraceae bacterium; assembly: GCA_035295865.1. Taxonomy (GTDB): domain Bacteria; phylum Acidobacteriota; class Terriglobia; order Bryobacterales; family Bryobacteraceae; genus Palsa-89. The sequence continues at coordinate 2,518 of DATGIH010000300.1, read as the reverse complement.
GCTTACGCGGAGTATATTCGCATCCCAGCTCGCATCGTCGAACGCAATCTGTACGAAATTCCGGCCCATGTCAGTTACCAGGACGCCGCTTTGATCGAACCCCTGGCTTGCGTGCTGCGCGGTCTGGATGAGACTTCGATCGCGAAAGGCGACAACATCGCCGTAATGGGCCTCGGCCCCATCGGATTGATGTTTGTTCGTCTGGCGAAAGCCTATGGCGCGCGCGTGATCGCCATCGGCCGCCGCAAGACACAGTTGGACCGCGCCGCTCACATGGGCGCCGATGAACTGCTAACGGCCGATCAGCCAGATAAGACCGTGGAGCAGGTAAAAGATCTTACGGAAGGCCGGGGCGTCGATTTCGCGATTGAAGCCGTGGGTCACCCGGATGCCTGGCAGACGGCTGTGCGGCTGCTGCGCCGGGGCGGAACCGTGAACTTCTTCGGCGGCTGTCCCAACGACAGTCAGATCAACCTGGATACTTCCCTGCTGCATTACTCGGAAATCACCTGCAAAGCCAGCTTCCATCACACACCGGCGCACATCCGAAAAGCGCTGGAATTCGTCAGCCGGCAAGTGATCACCGCGCGCGATTTTGTGAACCGCGTAGAGCCGCTCACCAATCTGCTGGAAGTGATGCGCCATCTCATGAGCCACAACGGTCACATGAAGACCGCCATCATACCGTAGTGCCTCTTGCGCCGAAAGAATTTGTTAATTCCCCGGAGGCGCTGAGCGATCGGTACACGGTTCCGGCCGCGGAAGAGTACACGCGTTGGCTGGCAACTCATCATTACGAAAATTTCCACGTCGTTAGCTTCCTGTTGCCAAAGCGCCTGCACCAGGACTTTTATAACGTTTACTCCTTCTGCCGCTGGGCCGATGATTTGGGCGACGAGATCGGCGATCCGGCCGAAAGCCTGCGATTGCTGGCCTGGTGGCGCGAGGAATTGGAAGCCATGTACCGGGGCGAGGTGCGGCATCCCGTTTTCGTGGCGCTGGCAGGCACGGCGAAGAAGTACAATTTGCCGATCCAGCTTTTCTCGGATCTGATCAGTGCCTTTGAGCAGGATCAGCGCGTCACCCGTTACCAGAATTGGGACGAAGTCTTCGACTATTGCCGATGCTCGGCGAATCCGGTGGGCCGCTTGGTGCTTCGATTGTGCGGTTACGCTGAGCCGGAATTCGATCGATTATCCGACGCCACTTGCACGGCGCTGCAGTTAGCCAATTTCTGGCAGGACGTCACCGTGGATTTCGAAAAGGACCGCGTCTATCTTCCGCTGCATTTGTTTGCGAAACACGGCTACACGGTGGAAGAATTGGGGGCGCGCCGCTTCAATCCTGCCTTTCAAGCCGTGATGCGCGAGGCGGTGGATGTCGCGCGAAAGCTTTTCTTGGAAGGCTTGCCGCTGGTGAAGAAAGTAGACCGCCGCCTGGCGCTGGATCTCGACCTGTTCAGCCGCGGCGGCATGCGCGTGCTCGAGAAAATCGAACAGCAGGATTACAATGTGCTGGCGGCCAGACCATCCGTCTCGAAAGTGGACCGCATCGGCCTGGTAGCGCAGGCACTCCTGCGTGCCGCGTTCACACTCGTGTGAACGCCATGGCGGAACTCACCGAATCCTACGATTTCTGCCGCCGGATCGCCCGCACCCGCGCCCGCAATTTCTATTACTCGTTCCTCCTCCTTTCAACCGAACAACGCGACGCCATGTGCGCCATCTACGCCTTCATGCGCTACTGCGACGATATCAGCGAGGGCGAGGGAGCGTCGCCGGAAGCCATCGAGCAATGGCGGGCGGATCTCGATCGCGCGCTTGCGGGCGACCATCCGGACAATCCACTGTGGCCGGCTTTTGCCGACACCGTAAAGCGCTACAAGATCCCGCACAAATATTTCCACGAGATGATCGATGGCGTGAGCGGAGACCTGGAACCGCGCGAGATCCAAACCTTCGACGAGCTCTACCGCTACTGCTACCAAGTGGCGAGCGTGGTGGGACTGACCATCATCCACATCTTCGGCTTCCGCGACGAGCAGGCTTTAGTGCTGGCGGAAAAGTGCGGCATCGCGTTCCAGCTCACCAATATCCTGCGCGACGTGGAGGAGGATCGCGACAACGGGCGCATCTATTTGCCGGCCGAAGATATCGCGCGATTCGACACGGACCTTGCGTACTACGACGAAAAATTCATCAGCCTGCTGCGTTTCGAAGCCAAACGCGCCCGCCGGTACTACGAAGAATCGCGCCCGCTGATCGCGATGGTGGATATGCGCAGCCGGAAATCGCTGTGGGCGCTGATCGAAATCTACCATCGACTGCTCTTGCGAATCGAAGCCGCGAATTTTCAGGTTCTAGAGTCTCGCGTACGCGTTCCAACGTGGGAAAAGCTGTCTATCCTGGCGAAGGCGAATTGGAAGAACTTCTCTAATCTAACGGTCCCAGATTGCCGATGAAGCATTTAGACACACGCTCGCCCGCTCATGATCATTTCCCGAACCCCCTTGAGAATC
>DATGIH010000299.1:0-17798 GCA_035295865.1 Bryobacteraceae bacterium | reverse complement strand
CGTTGTAAGTCGGTTGGCACCGTGCCGACGGCTTGCGAGGAGCCGACGTCATTCTGGCGCTCATAGTCGAACAGGAAGAAGGTCCTGTTGCGCTTGATCGGGCCTGAAATCGCGCCGCCATATTGATTGTGCGTGTGCGGCGGTTTTCCTATGCCGGCCTGGTTGCTGAAAAAATCGTTGGCATCCAGCGCATCGCGCTGGCCGAACCACCAGCCGCTGCCGTGCAATCCGTTGCCGCCCTGCTTCATCATGATGTTCAACACCGTGCCGCCGTTGTTGCCGTACGCGGCTGAGAAGCTGTTGTTCTCCACTTTGAATTCCTGAATCACTTCGACGGACGGAGTGTAGTAGACGTTGGAATTACCACCCTCGCCTTGTTCCGGAGCGCTAATAGGCGCGCCATCGAATCGGACTTCGGCCGTGGCGTTCCGTTGGCCGTTGGAGATGAAGTTCGTGCCGGACGGATAGTTATCGCGGATTCCGTTACCGGCTGCTTCGGTGACACCGCCCGAAAGGAACACCAGTCCGAAGTAGCTGCGGCCGTAGAGAGGCATCTCTCGTGTGTACTCCCCGCTGATGGTGGTTCCGATTTCGGCGCTGCCGGTATCGAGCGTCGGCCGCGCTTCTACGACGGTCACGGTGGATTGCACTTCGCCGACTTGCAGCGAGAAATCGACGTTGGTGTGCTGACTGACGCTGAGGACCAGGTCTTTGGTTTCCTCACGGCGGAAGCCGGATTTTTCCGCGACCAGCGTGTAAGTGGCCGGCCGCAATCCATTGAACGTGTAGACGCCGTGGTCGTCCGTCGTGGCTGAATTGGTGACGCCGGTTGCATTATCGGTAATGGTGACTTTTGCGCCCGAGACCACCGCTCCCGTGGAATCGTGAACAACGCCGCGGACTTGGGCTTCGTAGCTGGCCTGTCCGAGGATAAATGCCGGCACCAGTGCCAGCAAAAAGGCCAGGTACAACAATTTGTTCATGTTACGGATCATTGTCGTTCTCCTTACGATTCCTTGCGAAGCTCCCTCAGGAGAGGGGGTTTCGTCAATAATATAAGAGAACGAAAGGAATAGTCAATCAAGAAAACCTATCGAGTTTTTACGCTTGAAACATTCTTGCAGCGGGACTTCGCCCCAGCCAGGCATGGCGTTGGGAAGATGGTGGGTGTGGATGCATCCGTCGAGTGCCCGTGGTGCGGAATTCGCAGTGCTCGGCTTCGATGGCTACCCGGCCGTCTCCTGTGCGGACAATGTGTCCTCGCATGACCAGCCTTAAAGGACAGATACCTTCCAGTACGCAGGGCCAGTTGATGCTCAGTTCGAGAATGGCGGATTGCGGAAAAGTGTCCATGCTTTCGAAGCAAGCGCCGCCGCTGCTGATATCCAAGGTTCGGCCCGATCCGAACCGTGCTACTCGCCCGTTCTGATTAAAGAGCTTGTAAGTAAGATCGAGCGAAATAGGATAGCGGCGGTGCCTGCGAGGATCGCGGCGGCCGTCCAGCAATAGGACGATGCGGCCCAATGCGGGGGCAGTGGACATTCGTCTCCTTTAAAGAGAAAGCGCAGTAGGTATATCACGTTTGAAACAACGCGTCAAGCGGGAGGGGGAAATCTGTCGCGGCAATTTCGCAGGGAGTTTCGCTACTGCTGCGTGATGACGATGGGCATGGGGACGGCGCTGCCGTCGCTTGAAACGATGGTCATTGGCTCGAAGGAGAGCGGCGTTACGCGCATGGTCTTGCCATCGATCTCGACTACCAGGAAATGATTTTCCTGCGCCCACGCCAGTATGTTCGAGTGCCGCATCTTCTTTCGGATATCGCCGGTCCGAAGTTCGCCGCCGGCGCCGCTCACGATGAAGTGAATGCCGCGCGTCTCAGCGTTCGCTTCGCTCACTTGAAAGTTGTGTTCGTGCCCGTTGAATACGACCTTCACTCCAGATTGAGCGAATAGATCCACCCAGTGCTTGAGCTGGTGATAACTCGATGCATGCAGCGGACCGGCGGTGAACGGAGGATGGTGAAAATAGGGAATCACCCACAGCGGATGCGGCTTCGCGAATTCCGACTTCATCCACTGGAACTCTTGGCCATTTTCCAGGTACTGCGGATGCGAAGAACCGGATTCCGTGTTCTTGGTGCTATCCAATGCGAAGAATTCCGCCAGACCTCCGTAGCTGAACTTGTAATAACGCGCAGCCTTGTCTTGCGGAAAGGGGAAGTTATCCAGAATAGCCGGAAGATCTGCCTGTTTCTCCGTTTCGTTGCCATCGTGGTTACCGAGCGTCGGAAAAAACGGGATGCGGGCGATCAAAGGCTGATACGGCTCGAAGAACTTGTCGGCCCAATCGGAATCGTTTGCGCCGGTGCCTCCCACGCCGATGATGAAGCTGGAGAGATTACCGTAGATGTTATCGCCCACACTGAGGATGAATCGCACCGGATTGTCCGTTTTGGCGCGGCGCTGGAACTCATCCCACATGGCGCGGGCGATTTTATATTGCGGGGCTTGTCCGGTGCCATAATCACCGATGACGAAGAACACCAGCTTCTGAGACTTCGCCGCCCAGGTGTGAACTTCTCCCTGGCCTATGCTCTGCGTACCAAGCGAGACCGTATAGGCGTAATCGTGATCGGGCTGCAGGTCCGCGACGATGATCCGATTGGCGCGGGTGGCCAGAGTTCGGCCCGCGATGTGAACCGTTGCCTCGCCGCGAGAAGGAGCCGTGCGGCCGAGAGTGTTCGCGCCGTCGGCGGTGCCCCATGTCAGTTCGACATAATCCGGGCCCAAGTCGTCCACATACGTGTAGAACTTTTGCGCTTGGGCGCTGAGGGCGGCGAAGAAGCTAAGAAAAACGCAAACTTTACGGACGGAGAACTCCACGCGACCGTTACTTCGGCGAACCGTTCTCGCGAGCCAGTTTCACCTTCGCGTCTTCCAGCTTTTTTTGGACCTTAGCGACTTCGGTGTGATCCTGCTCGCTGGGCGCGCTGGCTTGCCACTCCTTCAGTGAACTCTGCCATTGCGCAATCGCTTCGCGGGTTTTGCCCTCGTGGAAATAAACGTCGCCCAGATGATCGTGCACGGTGGGATCGCGCGACATCAACTCCAACGCTTCGCGCAGTTTGGCTTCGGCTTCCGGCAGTTTGTTCAAACGATACAAAACCCAGCCCAGGCTGTCGAGGTACGCGCCATTTTTGGGATCGCGCTCCACCGCTTTCGCGATGAGATCGCGAGCTTCTTCCAAACGAACGCCGCGATCCGCCAGCATGTAGCCCAGATAGTTCAAAGCGGACGCATTATCGGGATTCATGGCAAGCGCTTTGCGGAACTCCTCTTCGGCTTCGGTGTAATTCTTCATCCGCTCATACATCGCGCCGCGCATGAAAATGACCGCTTCCTTGTCGTCGTTGCCGGTGGAAAGCTTTTCCGCGGAATCCAACATCTTGGCCATCTCCGTATAGTTCTTGGCCTTGTCGTAAATCTGCGCCAGGTTGATATAGATATCGCGATCGTTCTTGCCGTCGAGAAGTTTCTTGGTTTCGGCCACCGCCTGCTCGGTTTTGCCCATATCGGCCAGCAGTGAGGCATGCACGCCGCGCACCAGGCGATCGTTCGGATATTTCTTCGACGCGGCTTCGGCTTCCGCTTCTGCTTTGCTGAAGTCCTTGGCTAAGCGATAGGTTTCCACGATTTCCGCGGAAGCGCGCGGCGCGACGTCGGGATCCAACTCGGCCATCTGCCGGTAAGTTTCCGCCGCCAAATTGTACTGTTCCGCCTTCTGATACAAACCGCCGAGTCCATCCAAAAGGGAAATCCGGTTGTTGCGTTCATCGGAGCTGTAGGTTTTTTTCGCGGTGGCTTCCAGCATCCCCTTGAGCGTCTTAATGGCTTCCGAGGTTCTTCCTTCCGCGTTCAGAAGAGTCACTTCGTTGTACTGGATCTCGAGATTATTCGGATCGAGTTCCCTGGCCTTGTCGGCTGCTTCGTGCGCTTTGGCGAAATCGTGCTTCTGCTGATAGATTTTGGAGACGCGCAACAGCGCCTGCTCGTCTTTCGGATCTTCGTCCAGCAGGTCCTGATAAACCTTCAGCGCGTCGTCGGTTTGATCGGAGAAAAGCAGATCTTGCGCCAGGGCATGCTTCAAATCGGAATTGCCAGGTTGCTGCTGCAAGGCGCGCCGCAACATTTCCGCCGCCAGCGAGTAATCTTTCATCTGCTCATACACGTTCGCCAGGCTCATCAAGCTGCGCGGGTTCGGATTCTTGTCGGCCACTTTGCGCAACAAGTCGGCGGCGGCTTTTGAATCGCCCAGATCCGTATAGACCTGCGCCATGCCCGTCATGGCATCTTCGTTTTCCGCGTCGAGCTCCAGGGCTTTCTTGTAAGCGGCCAGCGCTTCGGTGGAATTTTGGGCCACTTTATCCAGCCGGCCCAGCATGATCCAGCTTTCCAAATCTTTCGGATCACCCGAGGTAATCTTCTGGTACTGCTCGATGGCCTTCTTGACCATGTTCTCGTCGATCCGATTAGCTTGCGAATCGCCGATCAAGCGCGTGTAAATACGCGCGAGCAGGCGGCGCGAGTTGAGATCGTCCGGATTCTGTTTCAGAGCGTCTTCCGCTTCGGTCACCGCTTCGCGCAGCCGGCCAGATTGAATGTAGAGATCGGAAAGCTCTTCGGCGATGAACGTCGCGCCGGGATCCGCCTTCATGGCCGCGCGATAACTATCCACGGCTTTGTTGAAAAGTTCCCGGTTGCCGGAAGCACCTGCAAGTTCAGCGTATAAATGTCCGAGCGAATAGTTGTAGTAGGAAGCCGCTTTGTCGGCGGCAACCGCGGGCTTCGACGCCCCGGAGTTTTCCTGCCCAAAAGCTGCCGCTGCCAGCAACAATGGGCAGGCGACACTTAGAATCCGGCGTGATGGGATCATGAAAAAAGGCGCTCTCTTTCCCTTTAGCTCGGTCACAAGTGGCCGGGCGCGGGCGTATCTGCTTTCAGTATAACCCTGAATCTTGTAGACAGGTCGCATTGACGATATCAGCCGATCTAAAGCCGCTCCTCATCGTGCTCGGGCCGACAGGCGCGGGAAAAAGCGATCTCGCGCTGCATCTTGCACGGCAACGAAATGGGGAGATCGTCAATTACGATTCCTTGCAAGTCTACCGCGGCTTCGACATCGGGACCGCGAAGACTCCTGTCTCGGAACGGCAGGGTATTCCGCATCATTTGATCGATGTAGTTTCGCCCGGGGAGCATTTCACCGCCGGCGACTTTGCGCGATTGGCGCGAGTCGCTCTGCGACAGATTGCCGCGCGCGGACGCATCCCAGTACTTGTAGGCGGTACCGGGTTGTATTTGCGTGCTCTGCTGGTTGGGTTGTCGCAAGGCCCGGCCCGAGATCCGGCGATACGCGAAAGGCTGGAACGCCGCGCCCAGAAACGGCCGCTCAGCCTCCATCGGATTCTTTCGCGCTTGGATCCAACTGCCGCGTCGCGCATTCATTCAAACGATAAGAAGAAAATCATCCGGGCTCTGGAAGTTCGGCTCTTGCAGGGCCGCCCGATTACAGATCTGTTCCTCAAAGGCCGCGATCCGCTCACTGGATTTCGTCCCATAAAAATCGGTTTGAACCCTTCGCGCGAGTCACTGAACCAAAGACTGGACGCTCGCACTCTACATATCTTTGAAACGGGACTAGTGGAAGAAGCGCGAAGTCTGCTCGCGAACGGCGTGCCTGCGAACGCGAAGCCGTTTGAGTCGATCGGTTACAAACAAGCGCTGCTCGTGCTGGATGGGCGGCTAACAACAGAACAAGCCATACAATCCACCCAACTCGAAACTCGCCAGTATGCCAAGCGGCAAGTTACATGGTTTCGAAAGGAAGACGGCGTTCAGTGGCTGCAAGGTTACGGAGACGATCCCGCAATTCAAGCTCGGGCTTTAACACTAATAGAAACCGATTAGGATTCTAATTTTTTTTCTGCGATTTTCTTGGGAACGGAAACCACTTTCGAACGTATTAGTAAGTGTAGTTGACACACAATCAGAGATCAGGAGTTGACAAAGTGGTTAAGAAATCCTTACTCGCATTCGCTACTCTTGCGCTGGCAGTTGCGAGCGCAGCGACCAGTTACAGTGTTACGTTCTTTCAACCCGTGGTGGTGAACGGCCAGACACTCAAGGCCGGAGATTACAAAGTTCATTACAGCGATAATAAAGCTACCATCCAGCAAGGCAAGAACGTCACCGAAGTGCCGGTGAAAGTTGAAACCGGCAACGACAAATTTTCCGCGACCTCCGTTCGCTTGAATGGGTCGCAGGTGGAAGAGATCCGTTTGGGCGGCACCAACACCAAGCTGGTATTTGAAAAATCCGGCGCCGGAACCAACTAACAGTTAGAAATCTGAAGACCGAAGATAGCGCCTTGCTGGATTCCAGCCGGGCGCTATTTTTTTGACCGGCGATCCTTTTTGAGAGGTTAGAATGCTAGTGTGCGTGTTTTTGTCATCCTATTAGGCCTTGCGGTTCTTCCTTCCGCGCGCGCCGACACCTACCTGGTCCTGCCATTTTTCAATACCACCAAGACAGCCAATCTGAACTGGATCGGCGAAAGCCTGGCTGAGACACTGCGCGAGTCGTTATCGTCCGAGGGACTAATCACGCTCGATCGCGATGAGTGCGTGGAAGCGTACCGGCGCTTGGCCATTCGTCCGTACTCGCTGTTGACCACGGCTTCCGTGGTGAAGATCGGCGAAGCCGTGGATGCCGAACAGGTGGTTTTCGGCGGATTCGATTTGAAGCCCGGCCCGGATGCGAGCAAAAGCAAGGGATCGCTGCAGATTACCGCGCGTCTACTCGATTTGAAACATATGAAGCAAGGACCTGAGTTGCGCGAAGTTGGTGCGATTGAAGACTTGGCCGCTTTGCAAGGACATCTCGTCTGGCAATTGCTTCGAGATTTGAAGGGCAGCGCGGCGCCCAGCGAAGCGGAATTTCGCGAACGTCATCCGGCGGTTCGCGTGGACGCGATGGAGAACTACGTGCGCGGACTGCTCACGGCCAATCCCGACGAGGAGCAGCACTTTTTCACACAGGCAGCGCGTCTGGATTCTCATTACTCGCAACCCTGTTTTCAGTTGGGCCGGTTGCTTTATAAGAAGAAGGAATACAAATCGGCGGCGGACTGGTTCCAAAAAGTAGCGCCCTCCGATCCGCACTATCACGAAGCCAATTTCTTTCTCGGATTGTCTCGCTATAACAGCGGCGACTTCGCGGGCGCGCAATCCGCGTTCGAATCGGTCGCCCGCGTGGTGCCTTTGAACGAGGTATATAACAACCTGGGCGCCGCCGAATCGCGCGCCAATGCCGCCGATGCTCTGGCCAACTTCCGCAAAGCGCTGGAAGGCGACGAAAACGATACGGTATATCGCTTCAACGTCGGCTACGCCCTGTGGAAAAGCGGCGATTTTGCCGCAGCGGCCGAGTACTTTCGCGGCGTTCTGGAACGCAATCCGGACGATGCGCAGGCCAGCCTTCTGCTAGCGCACTGCGCCAGCCGCACCGGATCCCGTGCTGGTGAAACGCGTACCGAAGGACTGGAGCGCGTGAAGACGAATTACGAAGAAAGTGCGTACTGGCAGTTGAAAGCGGTACTGCAGCCGCATAAGGAGTAGAAAGAATCCCAGCCGAACCGCGACCGCAAGGGAGCGCTACCATGATCGCTCCCTTGCAGTGTTCGGTATCGAATTAGCCCTTGTAATCGAACTTCACCAAACCATCGCGATAATCGATGGTGATGGTAAAGAGGCTCAGCACCGGCAAACCCAGGAAACCTGAGATTTCGACGCCAATCCCGCGGCTCTGGGGCCACATATCGAACGAGGTCATCGCTTGATTCCTTTGCCGGAATCCCGCGAACTGCAGATACAGATCGCCGGCTTGATATACATCCGCGACACGTCCGTTGATTCCGTGCAATCCCAACTTTTCGTCGCGATCCAACTTGCTAACTTCCGCCGCCATGTCGTACGAGATAAGCGTTCGTGCAGCGCCCGTATCGATTACAAACAAGGCTTCGCGCGATTCACCCACGCGCGTCGGAATCAGCAACAGATGGCCAAATTGATAAAAGCGCGTCCAGCCTTGCATATCTGCCGGAGCGGCCGCGTCCAGCGATTCTTCCGAATCGGGCCGATAGCCCGGCAGGGGATCCAGCTTCAGCTTTCTCGCGGCAAAATCGATTGTCACCAGGAACTGCGAGAATACGTTGGTTCCAATCAAACCATCTTGAATGTCAGTGAATTCCTGGTTGGAAACATTGACCAGTGCGTTCTGGAAAACAACACCGCCGATTCCAACATGCGCGGCGAGACCTGTGTAAGCGCTCCGAAGTTTCGCATTATCCCCAAATCCGTTCAGCGCGACGTCCACCAAATGTTCCACGCCGGCCCGTTGGGCCGCGCTACGTTGAATCACGAACCCGCCGGCACCGGTGTCCAGCACGAGCTTTAGTTTTGTGCCATTCACGTCTACTTCCACGCCGAATGTTCGCGTTTGACTCGAGGTTACCAACGCCAGCAACGGGATCTCGGTTTTTTCGTAAGAGCTCACCAGCGCCGTCAGTTTGCGCCCTCTCAGCGACTTGTCCAGCCGGATGTGCTCGCGGATTCTATCTACTTCGGGTTGTTCGCGGTTGGGATCGGTGACGGAAGCGTAGGTCTCCAGCGCATCGATATGCTCGGCGCCTTTCAAGCGCATCGCCCAATCCAGAAAGATCTTCGAATCCCTGGGATCCAAATCGTGAGCGCGCCGGTAATACTGATCGGCGGTCTTGTCCAGCGATTCGCAGGCGGCAATCCTAGCCAGCCCCCACCACGCTCGCGCGAAGTTCGGATCAAGCTTCGTGGCACGCTTGAATTCGGCTTCCGCATTGGCGATTTGACCTCGCCGGAACAAAACCTCGCCGGCGAACTCGTGCGCCGCCGCGGATTCCGGCGCATCGGCTAGAGCCTTTTGCGATAGTCTCCAAGCTGTTGCGACGCCCTCGTTGAGCAGAGCTTTGCGCCCGGAGGCTAAAGTGTTCTCAACCGGATCGCCAGCCCACGCGCATGCCACGCAGGCGGACGCAATTAGCAGTGTGCAAAGCGCTTCCTTCATCTGCCGGTTCCAATTTCAACAATAGCAGCCGTCGCCCGCGACCGTACTCCCGTTCCGAAACGGTATAATCCATAAAGCTCATGCTCGAAGCGTTCGGATTATCCGACCCCGGCTGCGTCCGCCCGAACAATGAAGACTGTTATTTGGTAGCTCCCGAAAAAGGGCTCTATGTCGTCGCCGACGGCATGGGTGGCGCTCAAGCCGGCGAACGCGCGTCTAAGTTGGCCGTCGATACTCTCGCGGATTTTGTCACCAACTCCGGATCCGCCGATGCGGAAATGCTGGCGCGCGCTTTTCAGGAAGCCAATAACCAGGTAATGAACGCCGCCTCCAACGACGTGAATCTGGAAGGCATGGGAACCACACTGGTGGCGGCGCTCGAAGCGGGTCCGGAAATCCTGATCGCGAGCGTGGGCGATAGCCGCGCCTACGTGTTTCAGAGCAATGAGTTAATTGGCATCACTGAAGATCAGACGTGGGTGCACGAGGTAGGCCGCAAGCTGGGGATCGACGAAACCAGCCTGCGTTCGCATCCGATGCGCCACGTGCTTACCATGGCGATTGGCGTGAGCCCCGAACTCCGCGTTCACTCTTATGCTTTGAAGCCCCAGGCAGGAGCGGAAGTTTTGCTCTGCAGCGATGGATTGCATGGCGTGATCAACGAAGATGTGATCGCCGCAGCGCTGTCTGGCGATGGGAGCCTGGAATCCAAGTGCCGTAAGCTGATCGAGGCAGCGAAGGCGGCCGGTGGTCCGGATAACATCACTACCGTGCTGCTGCGCGCAAAGTAATAATGGTTTACGGTCTTTTACACCTATCCACGTAACTTCTTCCGTGGCCGAGCCACCAAACAAGCAGTGGTTCGTTTCTTCGTTAGAACTTTAGTTTTAGGGCAGTGCTTCGCCTTGGGATCGCTGTTCGCGGCCGAGCAGCATGGCGTCGTGAAATCGGGCGGTTTGCCAATTCCGGGTGCTGCCGTCACAGCCGCGCAAGGCGACAAGAAATTTACAACCACGACGGACGATCAAGGCGCATACAGCTTTCCTGATTTAAGCGACGGCAATTGGACCATCACGGTAGATATGTTTGGATTCGATAAAGCCAGTCGCCAGATCTCCCTCGCACCCGGCGCTGCTCCCCTGGATTGGGATCTGAAACTGCAGCCGTTCAACCATCCGGAAACGGCGGCCGCGCCGGCCAAACAGCCGGTTCCTGCGGCGCCAGCGCCAAACGCGCCGGTCCGGAACCTCCCGAACGCAACTTCCTCTGCTTCGGGACCCAGCCGCGGGCAGCAGGGGCCGTCGCCGAACGGCGGCCGCGGAACATTTCAGCGCCTGGATGTGAACGCATCCACCGAAGCCGGCGCCGTTCCGGGCGAAGCAGCGGGCGCGGAGACCGATGTCAGCGCCGTCAGTCTCAATCAGAGCGCGTCCGAGGCACTGGTGGTCAACGGCAGCTTGAGCAGCGGCGTGAATGCTCCGCAACAGAACGATTGGCAGGGGTTCGGCCGAGGTCCTGGCGATTTTGCGCCGGGAAGTTTGAACAACATGGGCGGATTGAATGGTCCCGGGGGACCGGGCGGTCCTGGAGGGCCAGGTGGATTCGGAGGTCCCGGCGGCGGACCGGGCGGACGATTTGCCGGAGGCGGACGAGGGTTTCCAGGAGGCGGACGTCCTGGGCAGCGCGCTGGTGCAGGCAACGGACGCACCTCGTTTGGAAACGCGCGGCGCCGGCGCCGCCAGTACAACGGAAATCTCGCGTTTGTGCTGGACAACTCGGCGCTAGACGCGAAACCGTATTCGCTGACCGGGCAAGAATCGCCTAAGCTGGCCTACGCCCACTTCCGGACTAACGGAACGTTTGGCGGACCGCTGAAAATTCCGAAAATTCTGAGCGGCGACAATACGTTTTTCTTTATCAATTACCAGCTCACGCGCAATCGGAACGCGAGCATCGCGACCGGACTAGTGCCCACCGAGGCCGAACGCGAGGGAATTGTTTCCGGCCTGAACGGCCCTTTGAGCCCGCAAGCGCTCGCGCTGTTGAATTTTTATCCGCTGCCTAATTTCACCGGAAGCTCGCGCTACAACTACCAAATCCCGCTCACTGGAATCGGCAATCAGAGCAACGTAAACGCTCGCGTCAGCCACACCATCAATTCGAAGAATCAAATCTCGGGCGGTTTCGGATGGCAGAACGGCGACACCACCAGTCCGAATCTTTTCGGCTTCGTCGATTCCAGCAACACCACGGGCATTAATTCGAATCTCGCCTGGACCCATCACTTCAGCGCGTACCTGATCAGCAACCTGCGCTACACCTTCAGCCGATCGGCCAGTCAAACCAATCCGTACTTCGCCAACACCACGAATGTTTCGGCAAACGCGGGGATTCACGGCAACGATCAATCCCCGAATTTCTGGGGACCTCCCAATCTTTCGTTTTCCAGCGGCATCACCGGTCTCTCGGATGGAAATTTTGCGCGGAACCACAACACCACGAATGCCATCGGCGAAAACCTGATCTGGGTGCGCGGCAATCACAACTTTACCTTTGGGGCGGATTATCGAAGGCTCGATTTCAATCAGTTGTCGCAGCAAAATCCGCGCGGTAGTTTCGTTTTCACCGGAGCTTTCACAGGCAACGACTTTGCGGACTTCCTGGAGGGATTGCCGGCTACCAGTTCCATCGCTTTTGGAAACGCGGATAAATATTTCCGCGCTTCCTGGGTGGATGGATTCGTCAATGACGATTGGCGCCTGAGGAACAATTTCAGCTTGAACATCGGCATGCGCTGGGATTTTCAAGCGCCCGTCACCGAGCTGCAAAATCGGCTCGTGAATTTGAATATCGGGCAGGATTTCACCACCGAATCGCCCGTCTGCGGAACTGCGCACGCCGGATGCGCTACGGCCAGCCAAGCTGGATATCCGGATTCGCTGGTGCGTCCGAATTATCACGAATTTCAGCCGCGCATCGGCATCGCATGGCGGCCGTTCCCGCAACGATCCACCGTAGTTCGAGCGGGCTACGGGATCTATTACAACACCAGCGTCTATCAGCCGCTCGCGAATCAAATGGCGCAGCAATCGCCGCTGTCTTATTCCGTTACGCAGGCAAATCCGCTGAACGATCCGTTTACTTTGGCGAACGCATTTCTCGTGCCCGCGATCACAGCGACGCCGCAGACCTACGCGGTAGATCCGAATTTCCACATCGGTTATCTGCACTACTGGCAGGCATCGGTGCAGCAGAATTTGGCGTCGTCCATCGTGCTCACGCTGACGTATCAAGGCAACGAGGGCACACACCAGTTGCAGGAGTTCCTGCCGAACACGTTTCCTTCCGGATCGGCGCCGAGTCCGTTTCCCTCAGGATATGTGTACATCACGTCGAATGGAAATTCCAACTACAACGCCGCCAGCGTCCAACTGCAGCGCCGCTTCCGCAGCGGATTCTCCTGGAACGCGCTGTACGTCTTTTCGAAGGCGATTGACGACGCGCAGTCGTTGGGCGGGCGCGCCAGCCCAGGAGCCTCCTACGCGCAGAACTGGCTGGATCTTTCGGCAGAGCGATCGCTGTCCAGCTTCAATCGCACGCACACGTTCAATCTCAACATGCAGTACAGCACGGGGCAGGGCACGAGCGGCGGAACATTGCTGAGTGGCTGGCGCGGCGCCCTTTTCAAAGATTGGACCTTCGCGACCACTCTCGTTGCAGGCAGCGGATTGCCCGAGACGCCGATCATTCTGCAGCGCGTTGCCACCGGGACCGGCGTGACGGGAATCGTACGAGCGGATTACATCGGAGGATCGCTCGATCCGGCGGCGCCGGGTTACGGTTTCAACATCGACGCGTTCGCGAAGCCGCTTTCCGGCCAATGGGGTGACGCCGGGCGAAATATTATTACCGGTCCAATTCAGTTGAACGTGAATGCGTCCGCCGGGCGAGTCTTCCGGATCGGCGAGCGGCGCAATATCGATATCCGTTACGATGCCACCAACGTTTTGAATCACGTAACGTTCACGTCTTGGAACGCGACATTGGGTAATGCACAGTTCGGATTGCCAGTGAGCGCGAACGCGATGCGCACCATGCAGCTCACGCTGAGGTTCAGGTTCTAGATCATGCGACGCGCCGCTCTTGGTCTTTTGTTATCGTTTTCGCTCACCATTGCCCAGCAGCCCCCTCCGCCGGACGCCCCGAACGGCCCGCAAAAAGATCTGGTCATATCTACAACGACACAACTGGTCGTCGAAGATGTTTTGATCAAAGGCAAAGATGGCAAACCCATCCTGGGACTTCAGCCGTCCGACTTCACTGTCACCGAAGACGGCAAGCCGCAGAAGATCAGCATCTTCAAATTTCAAACTTTGGAAGATACAACGCCGGATCAGAGCGCCGCGCCGAAGCCCGCGCCCCCCTCCGTCGAAGCCGCGCCGCCTAAGCAGGCAGCGGTAAAGCCGGTCACGCAAATCCAGATCGCGCCCGAAACGCCCGGTAACCTGCGTTACAGCAATCGCCGCTTGATGGTGATGTTTTTCGACATGACGTCGATGCCCATCCAGGATCAGAAGCGAGCGCAAAACGCCGCACTGAAGTTTCTGCATACGCAGATCACGCCGGCAGACATGGTCGCGATCATGACGTTTTCGAGCGACGTAAAAGTGGTGGAAGATTTCATCGACGACCGCGATGTTCTTGAAAAAGACATCAAGAGCCTGATCATCGGCGAAGGGCAGGGATTCGAAATCAACAACCAGGACGACAGCGCGTCCGACACTGGCGCAGCTTTTCAGCAGGACGATACCGAGTTCAACATCTTCAACACGGACCGTCAATTGTCGGCGCTCGAAACCGCGGTCAAAATGCTGGCGTCGCTGAACGAGAAGAAATCGCTGGTGTATTTCGCGAGCGGCATTCAGCGCAACGGGCTGGATAATCAAGCGCAGCTTCGTTCCACCATTAACGCCGCGATCCGCGCCAATGTTTCGTTTTATCCGATTGATGCGCGCGGACTGGTGGCGCAAGCTCCTCTCGGCGACGCTACCAAAGGATCGCCGGGCGGCCAAGGCATGTATTCAGGAAGCTCCGCGCGCGCCGCCACGGCTAATTTCCAGAATCAGCAGGAGACGCTCTACACGCTGGCTGCCGATACCGGCGGAAAAGCTTTGCTCGACAACAACGATCTGTCCATGGGTATCGTGCAAGCCCAGAAAGACATGACCAGCTATTACATCATCGGCTACTACACCTCAAACGACGCGCTGGACGGAAAATTCCGCCGCATCAAGATCACGGTGAGCAATGCCGCCGTGGCGCGCAGCATCGCAAAGCTGGATTACCGGCAAGGCTATTACGGCGGCAAGACCTTCAACAAGTTCAACGAGACCGACAAAGAACGGCAGCTGGCCGAAGCGCTGATGCTGGGCGATCCGATTACCGATATGAACATCGCGATGGAGCTGGATTATTTCCGGCTGGGACGCGATCGCTACTTTGTCCCGATGGTGGTGAAGATTCCGGGCTCGGAAATCGAACTGGCCCGGCATGGGGGCGCCGAGAGCACGCGCTTCGATTTTATCGGCGAGATCAAGGACGCCAAAGGCGCGACAGCCGGAAATGTGCGCGACAACATCGAAGTGAAGTTGAAAGGCGAAACAGCGCAGCAGCTCGCGAAGACAACTCTCGAATACGATACGGGATTCACTCTCCCGCCCGGCAGCTACACGGCGAAATTTCTGGCGCGCGAAAACGAAACCGGAAAGATGGGCACCTATGAAGCGAAGTTCGTGGTGCCGGACCTCACGTCCGAACAAAAATACTTGCCGATCAGTTCGGTGGTGCTGAGCAGCCAGCGCGAAAATCTGGACGCCGCGGTGGCATCGGCCGAGAAAAACAAAAAGCTGCTCGCCGCGCATCCGTTGATCCAGGACGGGATGAAGTTAATCCCAAGCGTGACGAGAGTCTTCCGCAAAGATCAAAACCTCTATGTGTATCTGGAAGCCTATCAGCCAACCGCGGCGGCAACGGAGCCTTTAATGGCGAACGTCAGTTTCTATCGCGGAAAAACGAAAGCATTTGAGAGCGATCCCTTGCGTGTGTCCGACGGTTTGAATCCCAAAACGAAAGCGGTGCCGCTGCGGTTCAGCGTTCCGTTGAACAAACTGCAGGCTGGCCGGTACACGTGCCAAGTGAGCGTGATGGATCCGGCGGCGCAGAAGTTCGCCTTCTGGAGAGCACGGATTGTGGTGCTGCCTTAATCCGGCTATTTGACGTTATATTTGAACGAAAACTGCAGCCGCACCTCGCGCCCCTTAAAGTCCTGGGGAAGCGGCGGAAATGGAACCGATGCGCTAATGCTCGCTACCGCTGCCCGATCCAGCGATTCCGCTCCTGAGGGAGTCGCGATCACCAGCTTCGGAACTTGCCCCGTGCGATCGATGATGAATTGCAGCAGCACAATACCGCGATTGCCCATCTTCGCGCTCTCGGGAATTACGGCGAACCAATTTTTTCGGACGCGCGCGAGAATCTGAGTCAGGTACGGCTTGAAATCCACGCCCATCGGATCGCTCAACAGCTCCAAACTGCTTCCGGGAGTCCCGGGAATTTGGGGAGTCCGCATCGTCTCGGGCAAGGTGGGAGGCTGATCGATCTCGCTTACCGAGAGATTCCCTTGCTTTCCGCCGCGCGCAACATCGCGAATGGCATCGTTCACGGATGTTTTGGGAAGCTGCAGTTTGGAATCGCTATGCACGGGGCTCGATCCCTGCTGGCCCGGAGTTTCGAACGCAAGCTTGGGTCTTTCTTCGGGCTGAATTTGAGGAGGTTTTGCCTCCGGAGTTCCCGCAGCCGGGGGAGGAGGGGGCGGTGTCGCGGCTGCAGCGATCTTCGGTGGCTCGGGAGTGCCGGCTTGTTGTTGCTGCCGCACTGGTTTGTCTTGCGGAGGGGGATGGAAAACTCGCGCAGCCGGCGTGGGCAGCATTCGCTCCGATGCGGGACGCGGCTTCAGATCCTCGACGTTCAGTTCCTTGCTGACTTTACTTTTGTTGGGAGCTTTTTGCGTGAGATCCGCGGGAACGGTCAACGTCACGCGCTGAATATTGCTGACGATTTCAGGAACCGTCGCGAGTCGGGGTGAATCCAGACTGCCGACCCACAGCGCGGCCAAAAAAGCCAGAATGTGGAAGACCGCCGATCCGGCACCGGCGCGAATCCAGCGTCGCGCGTCCATGGGCTCGCGCCATTCCCGCAGAAGATTCGGACCGGAATCTGCATCGAAAGGCATTATGACGATTTAGATAAGACGCTTGTTCGAAGCCCGAAGTTGCTACGGAAGCGATTGAATCTGCTGGGCGACCACCCTTGCGTGCTCCTCAATTTTACCAAGAATAGCGATGGCAATTTCGAGTGCGCGCAGCCCTTCTTCGCCCGAAACCACGGGCCGGCCACGATTCTGGACTGCTTCGAGAAAAGCCTCGATTTCCAAGCGGAGCGGCTCGTCCTTCGTCACAGCGAGCGGCTGAAATCCGATCTGCTGATTTCCGGATACCGTGAAGGCCACGGATTCCTGTTTTTGGTAGTCGAGCGAGATGTATTGATGCGGCTGAAAGAGCCTCAATTTACGAACCCGCTCGGTGGAGACGCGGCTGGCCGTAAGATTCGCAATGCAACCGCCGGGAAAAGCCAGCCTTACATTTGCGATGTCGACTTTATCCGAAAGGATAGTAATGCCCGCCGCGCGAATCTCTTCCGGCATCTTGCCCACGAGGTCGAGCACAATATCGAGATCATGAATCATGAGGTCGAGGACCACGTCCACGTCCAGACTGCGCGGGCTGAACAAACTGAGGCGATGAATTTCGAAAAAAAGCGGGACGTTGACGATCTTTTTCAGAGCTGCGACCGCCGGATTGAAGCGCTCCAGGTGTCCAACCTGGAGAATCCGGTTGTGCTTGGCCGCAGTGTCCACCAGCCGCCGAGCGGATTCCAGATCGTGCGCGATCGGCTTTTCCACCAACACGTCGATGCCGTTTTCGAGCAGCACGCATCCAACATCGGCGTGCGAGGACGTCGGCACGGCCACAACAGCCGCGTCTATTCTCCCGGTAAGGTCGTGGGCGGAAGCGAAGACAGCGCACCCGTACTCGGCAGCCGCGGCGGACGCCCGCTCCGGGCTGGCATCCACGACACCCGCAAGCTGTGCGTTCGGCGATTTGCTGAGGATTCTGAGATGATGGCGCCCGAAAGATCCAGCGCCGATCACTGCCACTCTGGGTTTGGTCAAAGTCTAAGTTAACATTTCTGGCCGCGGATGAACGCTGATAAACGCCGATAAGAAAGCTGTTTTTTATTTGCGTTCATCCGCGTTCATCTGCGGCCAATTCATAACCCGCCACGGCGATCCCAGCCTCATTCGCCTTCCCCAACATCTCATCGCGATCCAGCAGCAATGTCCGTCCGGCATCCACCGCCAGCACCGTCGCGCCGGTCTCGCGCATCACGTCAATCGTGCCCGGACCTGCCACCGGAACGTCGAATAACAGATGGCCGCGGCGGCGCGACACTTTCACTAGACGCAGCGGCTTTCCATTGACGAGGGACGCCGCGCGGCGAAGCATGGCGTCGGTGCCC
>DATGIH010000298.1:0-9825 GCA_035295865.1 Bryobacteraceae bacterium | reverse complement strand
ACCGGGCCAGGCACGCCGGATTTCATGTTGCGGAACGCGTAGGCGCCGTATTCCCAGACGCGATCGGGCGCGGTGAGCCGCTTGCCGTACTTCTTCATGCCGGTGGTAATGGGCTGCTGATAACCGGTTTGGATGAACGCTTCGCGATCGTCGCCGGCGATCTGCATGTTGCTTGCGAGCACGAGGAGCGGCGTGCGCGCGGCGTGCGCGGAGGCGATGTTCATGATCATGTGCGTGAAGCCGGGGCCTTCGGTGCCGGAGCAGGCAGTGGCTTCGCCGGTGACGCGCGAAAACCCATCCGCCGCAGCGCACATGGGACCTTCGGATCGTCCGCCGTAGCTGGGGATCCCGGCGGCGGCCATGGCATTGATCACCGTGTAGTTGCCGGGGCAGCAGAACATCGCGGCCAGATCTTCCTCTTTGCAGAGTTTGGCGAAGACTTCGGCGCCGGTCATACCGCGGCCTTCGAAGGTTCCGACTTTGGGCTGTTCGCTCAGCGTGGCCGGAATTTCCTTGGGGATCCGGATTGTGGGAACCGTGGCCGATGTCGCGGCGAATAGCTGGCCGGGAGTGGAGATGGCGGCCGCCACCGCGCCGGCAGCGGCGGGCGTCATGAGAAAGTTGCGGCGAGAGCTCCGTGGTTCGGATTTCGATTCAGTTTTCTCGTTCATGATGACTCCTCTACTTTTTTTCGTCTTCTTGGATGGGCGGCCGCGCGGATTCCGGCCATAAACTGCGAATGTAGTTGACCAGGTTCCACATGTCGTCTTCTTTCAGCTGGGCTTTGAAGGTCGGCATACTAGAACCCTGGCCTTCTCGAATGCTGCGGAAGATCTCGCCCTCGGTGGTTCCGTTTTTCCAAAGTTTGGGCGATGTGAGATCGGTAGCGTCGGCCACGACATCAACGGTGGCTTTTCCGTCCGCGCCGTGGCATCCGGTGCAGTTGCGCAGGTAAACGGATCGTCCTTGCGCGATGGATTTTTTTGTATAAGGGACGGGGCTTTTGAGTTTTTGCGCGTCGGCTACCGTGAGAGGATCGGGGACCTTGGATTTTTCGTCCGCAAACGCGGATAGGGCGCAGCAGAGAACAATCGTGACGGACTTAGTCAACTTGGATCAATGATAGCTCGTTCTGGGGTGGGGGTTGGGGATTAGGGATTAGGGATTGGGGATTAGGGATTGGGGATTAGGGATTGGGGATTAGGGATTGGGGATTGGGGATTGGGGATTGGGGATTGGGGTTTAGGGATTCGGGACAGCCTTGTGAAGGCGGGCCGATAGGCTTCGCTCGAAGATATGAAATTGGGCGGCGTGCGGAGTGGGGCGCAGTCTCGGCTGATGGCTAATTTCGAAGGTGAGGTCCGATTTGGGATCGTAGGGGGGCCATGGTGGGAGGCCGGGGCCATTGGGGTCGCCGGTCTTGGCGAATTGGGTCCAGTAGCTGGTCATTACGTCAGAGAGCTTTTGATCTTCGGCATTGGGCGTCCCCCAGCGGGATGGGCGAAACCAGCCGGTTAGGAATTTGAGTTCGATGCCGTGGAATGCGCCAAGGCCGGCGTACTTGTTTCTCCCTGGAACCGCGAAGGAGTAGAAAAACGCTTTTTCGCCCGCATGCGCGATGTTGGCGGCGAAGCGGTGGGCCGCGAATCCGTACCCGTAGTCAGTATCGAACGCGATGAAGGCGCGGCGGACGTCGGCGTCCGATTTCGCGGGATACAGTTTGAAGAATTTCGTCGCGTCGTCTCCGAATTCGGTTTTCAGATAGGCCTTGTAGTTGGCGAGCGTCGGTTCGGCGTGCAAGTCCTCTTCGACGTTCACTGCGGCTTCGTCGGCGTTGCTACCGACGATGACCGGAACGTGTGTTTGCCGTCCGGCGGGAAACTGGATTGCCGGTTGTTCGGTGAAAACCCATCCGTCGATGGTGCCGCCGGCGTCGAAGTTCACGGCGCGGTCCTTTTCTGAGACGGCGAGGATTTCTTGAGGGCTTTTCGCACGCATTTCAGCGAGCGCACTGGGACCTTCCGGGATATGCAAATCGCGCATGAGGCGGAGGCCGATGTCTTCCGAGGATCCGGCGCCGCCGAGGTATGGGTGGGGCCGTTTGAGATCGGGCGAAATGTAATCGCTGCAGGTGTTGCTTTGCAAAATGGCGCGACGAAACAGTCCACGGGCCAGAGGCGATGCCATGAGGTAACAAACATTTACGGCGCCGGCGGATTCTCCGAATAGCGTAACGTTGGCGGGATCGCCGCCGAACTGTGCGATGTTCCGTTGGACCCATTGCAGCGCCGCGATTTGATCGAGGATCGCGTAGTTGCCGGAGGAGTGGTGGAGCGACTCGGCGGTGAGCGCGGGATGCGCCAGGAATCCGAGAGCGCCGAGACGATAGTTGATGCTAACTACGACGACGCCTTTGCGGGCGAGCGCGGGACCGATCGGATTTTCCTGGCTCGCGCCACTCACGTTTCCGCCGCCGTGAATCCAGAACATGACAGGGAGCTTTTGCGCGCCAGTGAGGTTCGCCGCGAAGACGTTGAGATAGAGGCAATCTTCGTCAATGTGGAAGTCCGCAGAAGACAGGAACGTTTCGCGAAGTTCGCGGTGATAATCCTTTTGGCTGGGATCTTCCGCTTGTGGGCAGGCTGCGGCGAACGCTGTCGCGCTTCGAACGCCTTGCCATTTTTTCGCCGGCTGCGGCGGTTTCCAGCGGAGGTCTCCGATGGGCGGCGCGGCGTAGGGAATGCCGAGGAACATGGAATCCGCTCCTTGGATGATGCCGGCGTCGGTGGTGATTGTTTGCGAAGCAGCGAGCAGGGTGAAAGAAGAGAGGAAGAGAAACCTCATTTTGTAACTATGTTAACCCGCGTGTGTGCGAGCATTCTATTTATGGGCGTGAATCCGAATGCTGGACAGCCAGCGCAACCGAAAGATCTGGTCAATGTTTCGCGATTGATCACGGCTTATTTTGCGGACCGTCCGGACCCTTCAGTTGCCGAGCAGCGGGTTTCCTTTGGGACATCGGGGCATCGCGGATCTGCATTTCGGCGCGCGTTCAACGAGTGGCACATTCTCGCGATCACGCAGGCCATTGTCGAATATCGAAGCGGAAAGGGAATCGACGGCCCGATCTTCATTGGGATCGATACGCATGCGCTTTCCGAGCCCGCGCTTGCGAGCGCTCTGGAGGTGCTGGCGGCGAACAGTGTGCAGGTGATGATCGCGCCGGACGGCGAATACACGCCGACGCCCGCGGTATCGCACGCGATTTTGAAATACAATTTCGGCCGCACGGCGGGATTGGCGGATGGCATTGTGGTTACGCCTTCGCACAATCCGCCGGAGGATGGCGGGTTCAAATACAATCCGCCGCATGGTGGTCCGGCGGATAGCGGCATCACGAAGTTTGTCGAGAATCGGGCGAACGAGATTTTGCAGGGCGGATTGAATGGCGTGAAGCGGGTTCAGCTGGCGCAGGCGCTAAAGGCGGGAACGACGCATCGGCACGATTTTATTGGCGAATACGTGGCGGATTTGGGCAGCGTGATCGATTTCGAAGCGATCCGCGATTCGAAGCTGAAGCTGGGCGTGGATCCGCTGGGCGGCGCGAGCGTGCATTATTGGGGGCCGATCGGCGATCGCTACGGACTGAATCTGACGGTGGTGAATTCTGACGTGGATCTGACGTTTCGGTTCATGACGCTGGACTGGGATGGAAGAATCCGCATGGATCCGTCGTCACCGTATGCGATGAGGCGGCTGGTTGGGTTGAAAGATAAGTTCGACATCGCATTTGCTTGCGATACGGATGCCGACCGGCATGGTGTGGTGGCGCGCAGTGTGGGACTGCTTCCGCCCAATCATTATCTGGCGGTGTGTATTCACTATTTATATGCGAATCGGCCGGGCTGGCCGGCGGGTTGTTCGGTTGGCAAGACGGTGGTGTCGAGCAGCATGATCGATCGCGTGGTCAAGAAGTTGGGGCGGAAGTTATATGAAGTTCCGGTGGGATTCAAGTGGTACGTGGACGGGCTGTTTGGAAAATGGCTGGGATTTGGCGGTGAAGAGAGCGCGGGCGCGTCTTTTCTGGCGCGCGATGGAGCGGTGTGGAGCACCGACAAAGACGGGCTGATTGCCGCGTTGCTTTCGGCGGAGATCACGGCGCGGACGGGAAAAGATCCGGGAGAAATTTATGCGGCGTTGGAGCAGGAACACGGGCAATCCACCTACGAGCGGATCGATGCACCCGCGAATGCGGAGCAGCGCGCCCGGTTAGGGAAATTATCGCCCAAGGATATTTCTGTTTCAGATCTGGCGGGCGAAAAGATCACGCAAGTGCTGACCAATGCACCAGGCGATGGAAATCCGATTGGAGGAATCAAAGTGATGGCCGAAAACGGATGGTTTGCGGCGCGGCCTTCGGGCACCGAGGATGTCTACAAGATTTACGCTGAAAGTTTTCGCGGGGCGGAACATTTACGGCGGATCCAAGCAGAAGCGCAGGCGATGGTTGGCGCTGTCATGAACAAGGCCGGCGTATGAGCAATCCACAATATACGAACCTGGCGGCGGAGACGCGCGCGGACGATCCGTTAATTCGCCTGGCGCTGGATGTGCACTGGTCCTGGAATCATTCCACCGACAAATTGTGGGAGCGGTTGGATGCCGAACTGTGGGATCTGACGCACAATCCGTGGGTGGTGCTGCAGACCGTGTCGTCGCAGAAGCTGGACGCGGCGCTGGCGGATCCGGAATTTCAGAAGATGCTGGCGGAGTTTGACGAAGCGCGGACGTTGCGGGACGGTCCGAAGTGGTATAAGCGGGCGCATCCGAATGCTGCGCTCAAAACGGTTGCGTACTTCAGCATGGAGTACATGTTGAGCGAAGCGCTTCCGATTTATTCGGGCGGGCTGGGCAATGTCGCGGGCGATCAGTTGAAAGCGGCGAACGATTTGGGTGTGCCGGTGGTTGGCATCGGACTGCTGTATCAGCAGGGTTATTTCCGCCAAGCGATCGATGGGAATGGCAACCAGATCGCGCTTTATCCTTATAACGACCCCGGTCAACTGCCGATCAAGCCGCTGCGCGATCCGCAGGGGGACTGGTTGCGGCTGCGCATTGGATTGCCTGGTTATCCGCTCTGGGTGCGCTGTTGGGAAGTGCAGGTGGGCGAGACCAAATTGTATTTGATGGACTCGAACGATCCCGCGAATTTGCCCAAGGATCGCGGAATGACCAGTGAGTTGTACGGCGGGGGCCCGGAGTTGCGGGTCCGGCAGGAACAGATTCTGGGAATCGGCGGCTGGCGGCTTTTGCGTGCGTTGAATATAAATCCGGATGTGTGCCATCTGAACGAGGGCCACGCGGCGTTTGCCGTACTCGAGCGAGCGCGCAGCTATATGGAAGAGACGGGGCAGCCGTTCGATGTGGCGCTGGCTGTCACGCGGGCGGGGAATCTGTTCACCACGCACACGCCGGTGGAAGCGGGGTTCGACCGATTTTCCCAAGAGCTGATGCGACCCTATTTTGCGCCGTATGCCGAGGATCGGCTGCACATTTCGTTCGACGATTTGATGGCGCTGGGGCGACGCAACCGGTACGACGCGAGTGAACCGTTCAACATGGCGTATCTTGCGATTCGCGGGAGCGGCGCGATCAACGGAGTGAGCCGTTTGCACGGAACGATGAGCCGCAAACTATTCCAGCCGTTGTTTCCAAGATGGCCGGAAGCGGAGGTTCCGGTGGGTCACGTGACGAACGGTGTGCACGTGGCCACGTGGGATTCGACGGAAGCGGACCGGCTGTGGACGGAGCATTGCGGCGCAGGCTGCTGGCGCGGCGACTTGAAGGGAATCGAGGAGGGCGTCCGCCAAGCGAGCGACGAACGGTTGTGGAGCATGCGCGTGATCGAGAGGCGAAAGCTGATCGAGGAGGTGCGCGTCCGGAATCTCAGGCAGGTGGCGCGATGGCGCGCGACGGCGGAGGAGAACGCGGCGGCGGAACGAATATTCCATGAAGACACGCTGACGATCGGGTTTGCCCGCCGCTTTGCGACTTACAAGCGGCCGAATTTGTTGCTGCACGATCCGGATCGATTGGTGCGGATTTTGACGAATGCCGCGCATCCGGTGCAGTTGCTGTTGGCGGGAAAGGCGCATCCGGCGGATCTGGCGGGGCAAGCGATGATCCGGCAATGGAACGAATTTTTGCGGCGTCCGGAAGTACAGCAGCATGCGGCTTTTCTGCCGGATTACGACATGCTGCTGACGGAGCGGATGGTGGCGGGAGTGGATCTTTGGATCAATACGCCAAGGCGTCCGTGGGAGGCGAGCGGAACCAGCGGGATGAAAGTGCTGGTGAACGGCGGGTTGAATGTTTCCGAGCTGGACGGTTGGTGGGTGGAAGCCTACACGCCGCAAGTGGGCTGGGCGTTGGGCGATGGGCGCGAGCACGGTGACGATCCGGCGTGGGATGCGGCGGAAGCGGAAGCTCTCTACAACTTGCTGGAGCACGAAATCGTTCCGGAGTTTTACGCGCGCGATACGCATGGGATCCCGCAGAAGTGGGTAAGCCGGATGCGCGAGAGCATGGCGCAGTTGACGCCGGTGTATTCGGCGAATCGGACGGTGCGGGAGTACACCGAAAAACATTATTTGCAAGCGGCGGACGCTTATGCGCGGCGTGCGGCGGATGGGGGCAAGTTGGGAGCCGCGATTGCCGGTTGGCAGACACAAGTGGCGCGGCATTGGGACGAGGTGCGTTTTGGCGCGGTGGAGGAAAAGTCCGAAGGCGGGCAGTGGGTTTTTAACGCGCAGGTTTTCTTGGGCGCATTGGATCCGGGCGCGGTGCGGGTGGAGTTGTATGCGGACGGGATCGCGGGCGGAGAGGCTTTCCGCCAAAGCATGTCGCGGGGCGAGGGAGATTGGTATTCGGCGCGGGTTGCGGCGACGCGCGATGCTCGTGATTTTACGGTGAGAGTTATGGGCGAGCATGCGGATGCGGCGGTTCCGTTGGAGGCGGGGGAGATTTTGTGGCAGAGGTAGTTTGTTAGGCGTTCACACGAGTGTGAACGCGGCACGCACCAGTGCGTGCGCTACAGGGGCACGGCGTGTTGGGAGATATAGCGATCGAGAGTCGTGTCCGGACCGATGTAGTGGAACTCTTCCGCGTATTCCAGGCCGTGGCGTTTCCCGATGGTTGCGTCGCGCTTTTCGAACGCCTGCTGGATGAATTCGTTGTTCGACAGCGTGGGGATCTTCAGTTTGCGTTCGGCTAGCGATGTGGCGAGATCGCGCACCATGTGGTCGATCATGGTGCGGCACGCGCGGATGGCGTTGCGTTTGGTGTCGAGCGTCGGGGCGATGTCGACCACGCGATTCACTAACTGCGGGCCGCGCGCGAAGTAGTATTTTTCAGCAACGCTGTGCGGATGCAAACCCGCGGCGAAATGTTCCGGAAGATCGAGCTTGCCACCGGACATCCAGCAGGCGGCTTCGACGGCGCGGGCGGTGACGTAATGATCCGGATTTTCTTCGTAGTGACCCCAGGGATCGTAACTGAAGACGATATCGACCTTTAGCAGACGGAAGAGAAAGATCAGCCGGGCGCGCAATTCAGTGGGGGCGATGTCGTCCATGCGATGGTTGCGATAGCTGAGATCGAAGGATTTCGCGAGGCCGAGGGCGCGGACGACCTCCGCGGTGTCGCGTTCGTTGGCAAGAACGGTTTCGCCGAGCGAGAGATCGAAGGAATCTTTTTCGTCGTTGCTGGTGCGGATGAAATATCCAGTGGCGCCTTCGCGCAGCAGTTTGGCGATGGTTCCGCCGGCGAAGATGGGTCCGTCATCGAGGTGCGGCGTGATGAGGGCGAGGACTTTACCGGTGCGCGGCGAGTCGGACGCGGGGCGTTCGATGGTGGCGTCGGCAGGCGCGGCGGAGGTTTGAGCCGCTTGGGCTCCGCTGGCGGCCAGGGCGCTGGCTAAAAAATCGCGGCGGATCATGTGGGGTGAACGGTGTAAGCGGGCCGTGTGCGTACTGAATAAGGAAGAACCTTGTTCAAGGCGTTCACACGAGTGTGAACGCGGCACGCAGGAGTGCGTGCGCTACGTGGGTGGTCTGGCCGACGGAAGCAGAGGCGCCGTAATGGGTAGAGCAACACCAAGCAGAGGCAGAGTAAAGGGTACTGCGACACCAGGCCGAGGCACAGTAATGAGGAATGCGACACTAGACGGCGGCCTTCGACAGGACTTCGTGCAGGCGGCGGGCGACGATCAGATCTTCGCCCGGTTCCAGCATCCAGACGCCGACTACGATGGTGTTTTCATCCGAGGGCAATCCGGCGGTGCCGGATTTGTGGCCGGTGGATGGGTTCAGCTCGATGGCGGGCGATCCGGTGCGTAGGATTTCGGCGACCTCGCGCGGGCTTTTTTTCACGCGCGATTGATCGTAGCGCAGGATCAGGTGCGGGACGTGATTCGCGGCGGGCGGGATGTGAACTTCGCTGGTGAGTGATGGAATTGTTTTGAGCTGCGCGGCGATGCGATTGGCGCGGCGGCGGAATTCGGCTTCCATGCCTTCGTCGGTCTGGCTCAAGAACCAATCGACGGCCGCGACCATTCCGACGATCTGTTCCTTGGCGACTTTCATGCCGCGTCCGACGGTTTCGTCGAACGGGTTGTTGTTCCAGGCGGCGGCTTCGATCAGATCCTTGCGGCCGAGCAGGAGTCCGGCGTTTTGCGGTCCGCGCATTCCTTTGCCGCCGGAAAATGTCACAAGATCGAATCCCATCTGCGTGTAGTTCCAGAGATTGGAGATGGGCGGGACGTCGGCCGCGGCGTCGTTGAAGCAGGGCACGCCGTGTTTATGGGCGATGCGGATCCAATCTTCGCGGCTGATGGGCGTCTCTTCCGCCGCGTTGAAGAAATGGCAGAGAACTGTTTTGTCATTGAAGGCGCGCTCGTATTCGTCGACGTTTGTGACTTCAACGAAGTGGAGCCCGCAATTTTTCAAAGCGTGGTCGTAACCGTAGCGATGCGTCTTTTGGACGATGACTTCGTTCTTGAGACTGGAGGCTTCATTGGGAAGCATGTCGGGGGCCTTGCGATTTCCGACCGTCATGCAGGCGGCGGCTCCTAATGTGAGCGCGGATGCGGCTCCGGCGCTGACCAGCGCTCCTTCGCATTTCAATTTCTTGGCGAGATATTCGCCGGCCTTTTTCTGCAGCTCAGCCAGTCGAACGGGATGCTTGGCGGCTTTGGCGACGGCGGCTTGCACGGAGGGCGGCATGATCGATGCCGTGAACATGGTGTAGGTTCCGGCGGCATTGATGATTTTGGTAACACCGAGCTTGTCGTAATAATCTTCGCCTTCAGCATGCGTGGGGCGCGCGGTGTCGGTGCGGGCTTGCGCGGAGACTTCGAGCGCGGCGGCGGTGGCGAGTGCGTTGCCGAAGAAACGGCGTCGTGTTGCGGAGTTTTTCATAGGTACCTCTTCTATTCGGTAAGTGCGAATGCAAAGATGCTGGAGTTGATGGCCATGGCGATGTACTGCTTGCCATCGACCATATAAGTCATGGGAGAAGCGTGCCAGCGCGCGCTGAGCGGCATGTTCCACAGGACCTTGCCGGTTTTGGCATCGAGCGCGCTGAGGGAGCCGTCGTCATCGGAGGAGAAGAGCAATCCAGTGGCGGTGGCGAGCAATCCGCCCCAGGCTTCGCCGGGTCCGGTTTGTTCGTACTCCCAAACAATTTTTCCGGTTTGCGGATCTATCGCGCGCAGGAATTTGTGCGGCTCTTCGGCGGCCACCGGGCGCGCGGAGCCGCCGTAGAACG
>DATGIH010000297.1:0-17091 GCA_035295865.1 Bryobacteraceae bacterium | reverse complement strand
AGCGCCGCACACGTTTCAGTTTGCGCCGGCTTCGACGCATATCGTGAATTGGACGCCCGTGCAGGATACAGCGCCCGGCACCCAATACACGTTCACCAACTGGCTGGATGGATCACTTGCGAATCCTCGGACCTTTGTCATTCCGAGCATCGACGTCAACTACATCGGAAACTTCAAGACGCAATATCAGTTGACTACGTCGGTTTCGCCGGCCGCCGGTGGTTCCATAACGGCGGGTGGCTTCTTCGATCCGGAAACCCAAGTTTCTATCTCAGCCGTTCCGGCCGCCGGATACGTCTTCTCTGGCTTCAGCGGCGACCTGACGGGAACGGCAAATCCACAAAGCGTCACGCTGAGCGCTCCCAGAACTGTGACCGCCAATTTCACTCCCCTGGTTCCTGTAAACCTGACCGCCGCGGTGGTCAACAAAGGGTCCGTCTCGCCGGGAGTACGATTCTACGACGTGCAGATCTCGAACCAAGGCCCTGGAAACGCATCCAGCGTCGCAATTACGCAGTTGCCCCTCTCTACGTTGAGCGGAACCGGAACGGTGACCAACATGACGACGCTTCCCATCGCGGTGGGCGATATCGCGGCTGGGAGTTCCACAACGATCCGGGTGACTCTCGGCGTCCCGGCAACCGTGACACGCTTCCGCCTGGGCGAAAGCGGAACTCTTCAGAACAGCCAGCATCAGGTGGCAACCTTTTCACTGCTGCAAGCGGTCTTCCCATAATTTATGACTACACGCATATTTCAGTTACTACTGCTCACCGCCGCGGCTGCGGTCGTTTGCGTCGCCGATCCGTCATTCACTTTCAGCACCGTGCCATTGAGCGGCGACATTAGTGGATCTCCCGGCCAAACGATCGGCTGGGGCTACTCCATCACAAATAATGACAGCACCGACTATCTGGTGCTCACCAACCTGGACGCGGGAACATTTCTGAACGGGTCGGCCGCGGGATTGTTCGATTTCCCGATTCTCGCGCCGGGCCAGACTGTTACCGAGAGCTTCGACGCCGCTCTATCGCAGGGTCTCTATGAGTTGACTTGGGATCCGGGCGCGCCGGATGGATTCGAAAACTCAGGCCAATTCACAGTGACTGCCGATTGGTACGACGGCGATCCATTCGGGACCGGCTCGCCGATTGATGGACTGACGGGAGTGATCGCGAGCCAGCCGTATTCGGCGACCGTAGTGGCAGGCAAGGTTGCGGCACCGGAACCATCCGGCTTCAGTATCTTATTCGCCTGTCTGTCAGCTATTCCAGCAGCGAGATTGATCCGGCGCCGCTCGGATAGGTTTCGATCGTAGTCCCAGCCGGCAACTTCAAGGGCTTGCGAAAATAGTACGACCGATCGAACTGCGGCTTGTAATCGTAAAGCCAGATCAACGGTTCGATCCTGCCGTCCGGACGCAGGGCAACGACTTTCACCGAGCTATTCGCGGCCAGGCTTTTGGGCCGAATGCCCTGCACCGTCAACGGCTGTTTCAAAGTGACGGCGCCGCTGACGATCAGCTCCACACCTGAAACAAGCGGCGGGTGAGGCGCGGGTTTGATTATGACCTTTTTCTCGAGCAGCGCTGGATCGCCCTCCGGCGACCCGCCTTCCACCCAGTCGGAAATCAGGTGGATCTCATCTTGCGTTAGCGCCTGATCGTCCCGGATGTCTCCGAAGCCCTTCACTGCGGCGAAAGGAGGCATGCGTCGCTCCAGGACTTCTTCCTTGATTGCTTTCGCCCACGGCCTGGCTTGTTCAAAAGTTGTGAGTGCGAAAGCCGAGCCGCCCTCGCGATGGCACGAGATGCAGCGCTTGTCGACGAGACGCGAGATCTCGCGCGACCACGTGATCTTGGTGGAAAAAACATCGTGGGCGCTCAGCATGATGCCGGCGCCCACCAGGAGAGAAACAACTGAGTACTTCACGAACTGCTTCTATTGGCCTCCGCCGGTCGACCCTTTGTTCGCTTCATGCAGCGGCGTGAAGAATTCCCGCAGGCTCATGTCGGCCGGGATCACCACGTCGTAAAAGCCGAGCATCATCTCTTCCCAGCTCTGTTCGCCGAAACGAACGGTTGCCGTTGGGTCCGGATTGTGCGGATTGTTGGGCGAATTGTCGAACCAGCCGGTGCATTCGATGGTGGTTCCAGCCGGAATCTTCAACGGCGTGGCCAGCTTGTAATCGAGCTGCCAGAAGAAGTCGTACTTCGGAACGCGCAGCAGGACTTCGCTGCGGCCATCCGGATAGATGGCTTTATACTCGAACGCCTTGCCGCGCAGGTGCATGTGCGGGAAGAAATTCAAGATGGTGGTTTCGTTCGGGAACTTGGTCTTCGCCGTCACCGGATAATTTGGATCGCCCGGAGGAATCTTGAATGTCAAGTTGTTCCCGGCGAAGGTGAACGCACGTTCGGTCGGCTTTTCCTTCGCATAGAGCAACCCGACTTTGGTGTGATCGGTAGTCGCTTTGCCGTTGGTGGTGTAGTGAATCTGCAGCACCAGGTCGGAACCCTTCGGAATCATCTTGCCGAGGCCAGGGCGCCACATCTCGGGGATTTTTCCAGGTGTGTAGATCATCAGCACGTCGCTGCCGCCGCCGGATGTGTTGTTGAAGTCCTTGCCGCCGCCGGGAGGTGTATAGGGAACACCAGGCTTCGCTTCGCGCAGCCACTTATTCTCTGGCTGACGAACGAAAATCACCACGTGATGCACGACGGATCGATCACTCGGCCGCGCTTCGGCCGCTTGAATCCACTGGTCGTGATCGAATTTGGTGGGCAGCACTACGTACTGATACTGAATGTCGCCCTTGGCAGGAATCTCGAACGTGTTCATGTCGAGCACCATATCAGGCGTTGGGATGTTCCAGCCTTCGGTGTAAGTGCGCGGAGCCGGTGCATCCTTTGGATCGCCTTCCTTGGCGCCGCCATCCACCCACGCGACCAAGGTATCGATCTCTTCTTTGCTCAAGGAGCGGTCATCCGCAAAGTGGCCGTACTGTGGATCGGCGAACCACGGCGGCATCTTCTTGGTCAAGACGTCTTCCTTCATCGCCTTGGCCCACGGGCGCGCGTCTTTGTACGACATCAGCGCGAACGGGCCGATCTCGCCGGCGCGATGGCACTCCTGGCAATGGTCTTGAACGATCTTTTCGACGTCCTTGTGATAGGTAACTTCTCTTGGAACGCTGCCGGCAAAGGCAACCGCTCCGAATAAAAGTGCGGATGTGAAGAGCTTGGTCTTATTCATCATTTCTCTGATTACTCCCGTTACTCACTTCTCTCGCGCTGCCGTTGGCGCAACTGCGATGGATCGGTCTTCGCGTCGAACGACACGTCGAACCATCCGATCATCATTTCTTCCCACGTCTGATCGCCCCATTTCACTTCTTTGGTGGCGTCGGGGTTCGCGGGATTGTTGACGGAATTGTCGTAATGCGCCACGCACTCAATGCGAGTGCCTTTCGGCAGCAAAAGCTCCTTGTCCTCTACATAAGCCAGCTGCCAGTTGAAATCAAAATGCGGAACGTTCAGCAGAACTTGCTTTTCGCCGGTAGGATAAACGGCGGTGTAAAGAAAATCCTTGCCGCGCAGATGCATATGCGGCATCAGGTTCACCAGCGTCACGTCCTGCGGCATGGTGGCATGCGCATGCGCTTCGTAATTCGAGTCGCCGGGAGGGATTTTCAAGAACACGTTCATTGCGTTCATGGTCATGACGCGGCGCTGCACAGGCTCTTTGGCGAAGATCAAGCCAATCCTGGAACGATCCGACGTGGCTTTCCCGTTCGGCGTGTAGTGCAGTTGCAAGACGATATCGGAACCGGCGGGCACCAGCTTCGCTTCGCCCGGCTTGCATTCGGTGGGAGGCAGGCCCGGCGCATAGCCCACCAGAAGTTCGCCCGGCAATTGATCTTCGAGTTTGGTAGGCTTTGCGGGTTTCTCCTGCTTGGCCTGACCGCCCGCGGCGCCCCAACGTTCCGGGATAAACGGAATGCCAGGTTTAGCATCCTGCAGCCAATGATTTCCGGGAGGCCTGAGAAAAGCAATCACGTGATGCATCGCCGAGCGTGCATCGGGACGCGCTTCCGCGAACTGCACCCACTTGTCTTCAGTGAATCCGGTCGGGATGACGACGTAGGTGTAGTCGACGACGCCGGTTGCCGGAATGTCCACCGCTACCGGCATCTGCAGCACCACATCGGGCTTGCCGATCGACCAGCCTTCCGCGAACTGCCGAGGAGCGGGCGCGTCCTTCTTATCGCCTTCCTTCGCGCCGCCGTCGATCCAGGCGATCAGCGTGTCGATCTCATGCTGCGAAAGAGACCGGTCATTCGAAAACTTGCCGAAGTGCGGATCCGCGAACCATGGCGGCATCTTCTTGGTCAGCACCGCGGTCTTAATAGCCTTGGCCCAGGGACGGACTTCGTTGTAGCTCATGAAGCTCATCGGCGCCACTTCGCCAGGACGATGGCATTCCTGGCACCGGTTCTGCATCACGGGGGCGATGTCTTTGTAATAGGTCGGCACACTCGATACCGAGCCGGCCGTTGCGGCGATGGATCCCGCGAGTGTCAGTACGAATAAGCTGAGCTTCATGGCTCTTCTCCTCTACAATCTGCGAAAAGACAATTGCAAATATCTTACAATCCCGGACCGGACTGCGCCGCTGGCTTCTTGGGCCGCAGCAAATCCATTGCGGTTTTGTTGACGGGAACCGCGACATCCAGGAACCCGATCATCATCTCTTCCCAAGTCTGCTCGCCGAAGTGGACTTCCTTGGTCGGATCGGGATTATACGGATTGTTGGCCGAGTTGTCGAAGTGCGCGGTGCACTCGATCGTGGTTCCGGCAGGCAGCAGCTTAGGCTTCGCCAGTTCGTAGGTAAGCTGCCAATTGAAATCGTAATGAGGAACCGCGAGTAGCGTTTCCTTCTCGCCGGTTGGATAGACGACGCGATATTCAAAGCTCTTGCCGCGGAAATGCATATGCGGCAGGAAGTTGATCAGCATGGCGTCGTCCTGCAACGTAAACTTCGAATCCACTTGATAATTCGGATCGCCGGGCGGAATGGCGAAATTCCCATTGGCGGCGGCCAGCGTCAGGATTCGTTCGGTTGGCTTTTGAGTAGCAAACACGATTCCGATTCGGGAAATGTCTGTCGTCGCTTTGCCGTTGGCGGTGTAATGCATCTGCAGAACCAGATCCGAACCTGCCTTCACCAGCTTGGCTTGGCCAGGCTTCATGATATTGGGCAAAGTTCCGGGAGCGTACCCGGCCAGGAAGTCGCCGAATCCACCCTCCTCGCGCTGCGGCTTGTCTCCGTGCTTGGCATTGGCTTCCGCTTCGCGCGCCCGTTCTCGCGGGACAAACGGAATTCCGGGCTTGGCGTCTTTGAGCCACGGATTGCCTGGTTCCCGAATGAAAGCAATGATGTGATGCATCACTGCTGGATTGCCGGGTCGCGCTTCGGCCAACTGCACGTATTTGTCTTCGGTGAATCCGGTCGGAATCACGATGTACTGGTAGTCGATGGTGCCGGTCGCCGGGACGTTAAATGCGATCGGCATCGAGATGACTTGATCAGGCTTGCCGATCCGCCACCCTTCCACCCAATCGACGGGTTTCGGTGCGTCTTTCGGATCGCCAGCCTGGGCGCCGGAATCGGCCCAAGCAGTCAGGGTGTCGACTTCCGCCTTAGAAAGGGACCGGTCGTTCGCGAATTTGCCGAAGTGCGGATCGGCAAACCAGGGCGGCATCTTCTTGGTCAGAACGGCGGTCTTGATGGCCTTGGCCCAAGGACGGGTGCTGTCGTAAGTCAAGAAAGACATGGGGCCGGATTCGCCGGGCCGATGGCAGGTTTGGCAGTTCTTTTGAAGAACCGGAAGGGCGTCCTTATAAAAACTCACTGGCTGTGAGCCGGTGGCCGCCAAGGCGGCGACGGCGGCGCCAAGACACAATCCCACTATTCGCATTCGAAGGCCTCCCTGTCTTCTTCTTATCCATGATACGGGAAGTGGTTGAGAATTGATCCTCGGAAAATGGCGAGGAGGGTCAAAAAAACGGTTGTTTCTAGGTTGTTTGAGCAAGGTAACACCCTCCGGAATCAGGATAGTAGCTCTACTTTGATCACATCCGACTACCTCCGCTCGATTATCGGCATATCACTCTGGCTGACTTACCTTATTCTCTATTCAGTGCCTTGCTGGGGACGATATGAGGCTTAGACGTGGCGATGAAATAGGCGTTCATCCGAGGCAAGGCCATGAAAATACAAGGTTCCAGTTCGCGATCTCATTCGTTGGGCGCAGCCAGTGGGGTTACCCCGAACTTAGGCGGGCCATTGGCGGCACCGTCGGCGGGGTCCGTGGCAACGGATCACATCCAACTATCTAACTTAGCTCAGTTGGCTGGTGCTTCAGGTGATTCTCCGAGCAATGTCGCTAAGTTATTGTCGTTGAGCGCCACGGTTTCGAGTGGCCAGTATTACGTGGAAGCAGGCCTGTTGAGCAACAACATCATTGACGCCAGCACCCATATAAGGAACGCCGCTTGAAACGTTGGAACAGCACACCCGATACGAAATGGGAGCTGGATAAGGTCAAACAGGCCCGGCGGATCCTGGATAAGGTTCGGTTGAAACTGATGTGCCCGTCCATCCAGGCGATGGACAGCAGCACAGCAGAACTGGCGGTTGCCGTCGACTGCCTGAGAACCCTGGAAGTGGGTTTTGCAGCCGGGCGGCGGCTGACACCCGAGTGGCTTCGGCTGTTAGAACACGAAATGATGGGCCTGCGGCGGGAGTTGGCCGACGTCAACTTGCTGCTGCAAAACGCGGGCAAATTCTATCAAGGATGGGCCCGCCTGATTGCGACCGCGGACGATGCTCCGGCTAACTACGGCGTTGCCGGAAAACCCATCCCCCCGCCCACGGACCCTTCCTCGAAGGTGGTGGCAATTGGGTAATCTCTTTGCAGGACTAACCAATAGCGCGAATGCCCTCAGGGTATTCGAAGATGGCCTGACGGTGGTCCAAAACAACGTCACCAACGCCAGCACGCCCGGCTATGTGGAACAGACTCAGGTATTGGATGCCAGCGAGTTAGATCTGAACCAGGGGCTGGTGGGCGGAGTCACCGCGGGACCCGTGATTGGCTATCGCGATCAATACGCTGAACAGGCCGTTCAGCAGCAGCAGACGTCCGTCGGGTTTTACAACCAGAAAGTCTCCGATCTTACCCCGCTGCAGTCGTTTTTCGCTCTGTCCAGCAGCAGCGGCCTTTCGGCATCCATGGACGCGCTGTTCTCCAGTTTCTCTCAACTGAGTATCAACCCGAACGATACGGTTTCCCGTCAGGATGTCTTGAATAAGGCGGCTGCGGTTGCGCAACAGTTTCGCAGCGCGGCATCCGGACTGTTGAGCCAAACCACCAACTTAAATTCGCAGACCCGAAGCATTATTAATCACGTCAACCAGTTGGCCGCCACCATCGCGCAGGTGAATGGAAGCGGCCGTGTGGATGCCGAAGGCACGGTGAATGCCGGTCTGGACGCCCAACTGAATTCGTCACTCGAGCAACTCTCGCAGTATGTCAACTTCACCACTTTGCAGCAGCCGGATGGAACCGTGTCCGTGCTGGTGGGCGGGCAAACGCCGCTTGTGGTGGGCGATCAAGCGTACAATCTGCAAGGCGACTTCACGACTCCGCAAACCGCAATCCTCAGCAGCACCGGCGCCGACATTACCGCCCAGGTTACGGGCGGGCAATTAGCCGCCACGATCGATGACAACAACAACATCATTCCTTCTTATGTCACCGATCTCAACACGCTGGCGCAAAGTCTAGCCGACCAGGTGAATACTACACTCGACAACGGCATCGATCAGAATGGAGCGGCGCCCACCACTGATTTGTTCTCCTACGATCCGGTACAGGGCGCCGCGTTGACGCTCAACGTAAATCCGTTGACCACAGATCAGATTGCAGCGGCCTTACCGGGTTCTCCAGGTGGAAACGGAAACGCGCTGGCGGCGGCTCAGTTGGCGAATGCTACCGCTGTGAGCGGATATACGTTCAGCCAATTCTTTGGGAATCTCGGCGGACGTGTCGGAAACGATGTCTTATCCGCCACCAACAGCCAGGCTACCAAGCAAAACCTCTTGAGCCAGGCACAGACGTTGCGCCAGCAGGTATCCGGCGTTTCGCTCGACACCGAGGCCGAAAAGCTGATCGCATTGCAAAAATCGTATGAGGCGACCTCGAAAATGTTTACCGTTTTGAATCAATTGACGGAGACCTTGATTAACGTCATTCACTAGGAGCCCTCGCATGATTAGTTCCCTCAGCCCGTCGGGTCAGAATTTCATCAACGGTCTCAATCAGATCCAACAGCGCGAACAGCAGGCGCAAACGGAACTCACCACTGGTCTCAAAATCAACGTTGTCTCCGATGCGCCCGATGAAATCTCCAGT
Organism: Bryobacteraceae bacterium; assembly: GCA_035295865.1. Taxonomy (GTDB): domain Bacteria; phylum Acidobacteriota; class Terriglobia; order Bryobacterales; family Bryobacteraceae; genus Palsa-89. The sequence goes on along the minus strand of DATGIH010000297.1, from coordinate 8,613 downwards.
TTATTGCAAACCCGTTCGGACCTGGCCCAGACCCAACAGATTGACACCAATCTGGGCCGCGTGAACACTGAGGCGAACACCGCCCAATCGGCATTGCAATCCGCGGTGAGCCTGGTGGAACAGGCGCAGTCCTTGGGAGCCGAAGGCGCAAGCGACCTGGCAACCAGCGCGACCCAGCAAAATGTCGCGCAGGAGCTGGGGTCCGTGTTACAGCAACTGATCGGGGTGGCCAACACGACCGTCGAAGGGCGCTACATTTTTAGCGGCGACAGTGATCACACGGTCCCTTATACGTTCGACCTCACGCAAAGCAATCCGGTCAGCGCCTACCAAGGTTCGGCTGCCACGCGACAGATTCAGGGGCCGAATGGTTCGTTATTTTCGGTAGCGCTCAACGCCCAGACCATCTTCGACAGTCCGGACGCGACGCAAAATGTCTTCACATCGATCAACAATCTGCGCCAGGCGTTGCTAAACAACAGCGGCGGAACCGCTGTGGCGTCAGCTTTGGCCGATGTTCAAACAGCCGGAGCCTACCTCAACCAACAGTTAGCGTTCTACGGCAACGTGCAGGATCAACTAACCAGCGCCACTAACGACGTCAAAAACAACGAGACCAACCTGCAATCCCAAATCAGCGGACTCCAGGACGCCGATGAAGCAGCGGCCATCACTCAATTTACCGAAGGACAAACCGCGCAACAGGCCGCGCTGGTTTCCCGCGCGCAGTTGCCCAAATCCACTTTGTTCGACTATCTCGCCTAGAAAAAAATTGGCCGCCGATCGATAACGACCGGCGGCCAATTCCTACTGCTTTGGATTCTAGGTCAGGTTTTTAGCTATTACCCGCCACAACCAAATCGTTGGTCACCGAGAACACTCCCGGAACTCCGTTGGCCCGGATGTAGGCGATGTTCTTGTCGCCTTGGTTGGACACCACGCCCTTCAGCGTCACGCGGCCATTGTCCACAATGATATGAATCGATGGATTCACGCCCATCGCGTAGCGGTAAAGTCCGCCAAAGCCAAATACCGAACGATAGGTGGCGATGCGAATCCGGTTATCGAACGACGAAAGCGGCAGAACCTTGATATTGTTCACCACTTTTGTCACGCCCGCAATATTCTTCACGACATTGCCGGCGTCCGATTTCAGCACCGGACGAGTCACTTCACCGGCCAGCGTCACCACGCCGTTATCCACGGAATACTGGAGATCGTCAAACACGCTGTAGTACGGCAATGTTGCGAGTTCGTGCCGCACAGCGTTCGGCAGGTCGCCCTTGGGATCGATGGTCCTTCCGAACATGGGTACCGTCAACGCCGCAAGAGCCAGCGTCAAAGAAATCTTCACGAATCTGGACTTCATTTCTTCTTTTCCTCTCTGCTAAATTGGACGCACCATCCCGGCCCGAGGTTCTTTTTATTACACAGATTTACGGCCTTTAAGTGCTTTCAGTTCCATCACTTGCGCAATCACTGGTATGATGAAGGTTAGAAAGCAAGCTGGAAATCCGATGCCCGAATCACGCCCTCCTGAGTTTGGAATCAACAGTTGGCTCGAAGACGAGTTGTATCAGCAGTATCTCAACGACCGTCAAGCCGTGGACGCTAGCTGGAAGAAAGTTTTTGAATCGAACGGCGGCAGCGCTGTCCCGGCAGCGAATGGAACGTCGACTTCGCCTGCGAACGGTACAACCGTGCGTCAAGCCGTGGCCGCGCCGCCCCCCACCGGCGCCGATCAACAAGTTGTTCCGCTGCGCGGCGCCGCGGCTCGCATTGCCGAGAACATGAACGCGAGTCTGAGCATCCCGCTGGCGACCTCCCAGCGTGTGATTCCGGTCAAAGTGATCGACGAAAACCGCCGCATCGTGAATGAGCATCGTGGCCTCACCGGCAAAAGCAAGATCTCCTATACGCACATCATCGGATGGGCCATCGTGAAGGCAGTTCGCGCGAATCCGACACTCAATCACGCTTACGCGGAATCGAATGGCGAGGCGTTCCGCGTGCTGCATAACCAAATTAATATCGGCATCGCGGTGGACGTCGCGGGCAAGGATGGCGCGCGTTCGCTCAAAGTGCCGAATATCAAAAACGCCGGGGCGCTCGATTTTGCGCAATACATCGATGCGTTCGACGACATCGTGGCGCGGGCCCGCGCGAACAAGTTGACCGTTCCGGATTTCGAAGGCACCACAATCTCGCTTACCAATCCAGGAACAGTCGGCACTTTGGGATCGGTGCCCCGCTTGATGCCCGGCCAGGGGGCCATTATCGCGACCGGAACGATCGGCTATCCGGCGGAGTATCACGGCGCGAGCGACCAGCTACGCGCGCTGCTGGGCCTGAGCAAAGTGATGATGGTGACTTGCACCTACGATCATCGCGTGATTCAGGGCGCGGAGTCCGGCATGTTCCTGGGACGACTGCAGGCACTGCTCGAGGGCCAGGAGAACTTCTACGAGGAAATTTTTTCGCATCTGAAGATCCCGCACAAGCCGGTGCATTGGGAAACGGACCGCCCGGTATCCGTGCCAGGCAGAAGCGGCTCGGAGCTGGAGCAAGTCGCCAAGGAAGCCGCGGTTCTGCAGCTCATCAACGCGTACCGCGTACGCGGACATCTGATCGCCGATTTCGATCCGCTGGGTTCGGAACCCACTTATCACGCCGAACTCGATCCGGCTACCTATGGCCTGACGATCTGGGACCTGGATCGCGAGTTTCTCACCGGCAATCTGATGTCGGCCGAATACGAGCCGCAAAAAGTGGCCACGCTGCGCGAGATCCTGGAAACTTTGCGCAACACCTACTGCGGAAAAATCGGATGCGAGTACATGAACATCCAGATTCCGGAGCAGAAGCGCTGGCTGCAATTGCGCATGGAGCTGACCGGCAATCGCTGGCCGCTTCCGCCCGACACGCGCAAGCGCGCGCTGCAGCGGGTGATCGAAGCCGAAGAGTTCGAGCATTTTCTGCACGCCCGCTTCGTGGGCCACAAACGCTTTTCGCTGGAAGGCGCCGAGTCGGCCATGGTGATTTTGGATGAGATTCTCGATCTTGCGGCCAACACCAACGTGCACGAAGCCGTGATCGGCATGGCGCATCGCGGGCGGCTTAACATGCTGGCGAACATCGTGGACAAATCGCTGGTGGAGATTTTGTCCGAATTCGAAGGCATCGATCCGGACAGTACGCAAGGTTCCGGCGACGTGAAATATCATCTCGGCGCGAGCGGCGTGCGGAAATCGTCGCGCGGCCACGAAATCACCGTCTCGGTGGCGTGCAATCCAAGCCATTTGGAAGCCGTCGACCCGGTGACCGAGGGCCTGGTTCGTCCGAAGCAGGATCGTTTGGGCGATACGAAACGCGAGCGCGTGATTCCGATCTTAATCCACGGTGACGCGGCGTTCGCTGGACAGGGCGTCGTGGCCGAAACGCTCAATCTTTCGCAGCTGGAAGGGTACACCACGGGCGGCACCATCCACCTGGTGATCAACAACCAGATCGGATTCACCACCAATCCGGACGAAGCGCGTTCTACGCCTTATTCCACCGATGTCGCGCGCATGGTGCAAGCGCCGATCTTCCACGTGAACGGCGACGATCCCGAGGCCTGTTTGCGCGTCGCGCAGCTGGCTTACGATTACCGGCAACAATTCAAGAAGGACGTGGTCATCGACATGTTCTGCTATCGCAGGCATGGCCACAACGAAGGCGACGATCCGAGCTACACGCAGCCGATTCTTTACCGGAAAATCCGCCAGCATCCTTCGGTGGCAACGCAATACTCGGAGCGCTTGCTGCGCGATGAGTTCCTGAATGAATCCGACGTCAAGGAGATTCGCGCTCGAGTTTCGGCGCGGCTGAATCAGGCCTACGACACGGCGAAGCGGAAAGAACAGCCGTTCCAGGTGCAGGACTTGAGCGCCGTAGATCCGGAAGAGATCAGCCGGCCGAGCCCGCATACCGCCACCGACCGCGCCACGCTGGAACGTGTCATTGAAGGCATCACCAACTTTCCCGCCACATTTCACGTGCATCCGAAGCTGGCCGGCAGCTTGCGCAAGCGCCGCGAGATTTTAAACGGCTCGCCGATGGATTGGGCTACCGCCGAAACCCTGGCGTTTGGATCGCTGGTGCTGGAAGGGACTCCGGTGCGGCTGAGCGGCCAGGATAGCGGCCGCGGAACGTTCAGCCAGCGGCATCTGGAGCTTTACGACAGCGAAACAGGTGAGCGTTACGTTCCGCTGCGGAATCTTTCGCATGAACAAGCCCGCTTCGATGTCTTCGACAGCTCCCTCAGCGAATACGCGGTGATGGGCTTCGAGTTTGGCTATAGCCTCGCCGATCCGTTGACGTTAGTGCTGTGGGAAGCGCAGTTTGGCGATTTCGCCAACGGCGCGCAGATCCTGATTGACAACTTTATCGCCAGCGCCGAATCCAAATGGGGACAGCCCAGCGGACTGGTGCTGCTGCTTCCGCACGGCTACGAAGGGCAAGGGCCGGAACATTCGAGTGCCCGCATCGAGCGCTTCCTGCAGCTTTGCGCCGAAAATAACATGCAGGTGGTGAACGCCAGCACGCCCGCGCAATACTTCCATGTCCTGCGCCGGCAAATGCACGGCGGATCGGACCGGCGCGGTGTCCGGAAGCCACTCATCATCTTTACGCCCAAGAGAATGTTGCGCCATCCGCGCGCGACTTCCACGCTCGACGAACTGATGTCCGGAACGTTCCACGAAATCATGGACGATGCAACTGCCATCGATCCCACGAAGGCGACTCGAATGCTGCTGTGCTCGGGCCAGGTCTACTACGATCTGCTGGCCGCGCGGGAAGAACGCAAAATAGACCACGTCGCCATTGTCCGGCTGGAGCAAATGTATCCATTCCCAACCAGCGGCGTGCAAGTGATTCTGAATCGCTATCCGGCGCTGGCCGAAGTGGTTTGGGTGCAGGAGGAGCCGCGCAACATGGGCGGGTGGCGCTTTGTGCAGGAGCAGATGCAGCCGATCCTCGAGCCTTATCGCCGGGTGCTGCGCTATGTGGGAAGGCCGGAAAGCGCAAGCACGTCGGCAGGATCGCTGAAGCGCCATCAAGAGGAACAGGCGGACATGATCGAGTCGGCGTTCGCGGCGGAGATTAAGAATCCTGTCGCGCGGCGGCGGGGCGGACGGCGGAAGCGTTAGCCTACTGAACCGCGACCGCGAGGGAGCTCTATCACGAGCGAGTGTTACGCTCTCTTGCGATCGCGGTCCAGTAGGATTCTAGCGAAGCGCGACACTGGTTTCTTCCCCTTCGAGAATGGAGGAGAGCCGCTGAACGATTCTCCCGAGAGTCGCCGATTGGGCTTGCAAATCGGCTCCGGCGGCGGCATTTTCTTCGGCTCCGGCGGCGGATTGTTGTGTCACCTGGTCCATCTGACGGAGCGCGCCGGTGATTTGGCCAATTCCTTTGGCCTGCTCCTGACTTCCCGAACTGATCTCGTCGATTAGCACCTTCACTTTTTCCGAGACTTCGGTGACACGGCCCACCGCTTTGGCGACTTCATCCAACCGCTTGCCGCCCGAATTCGCGGTGGAGATGGACTCCTCAATGAGCGCGGCGGTGTCTTTCGCGGCTTGCGCGCTGCGTTGCGCGAGCGTCCGGACCTCATCGGCCACCACCGCGAAACCCAAGCCGGCTTCCCCGGCGCGCGCGGCCTCTACCGCTGCGTTCAGGGCGAGGATATTGGTTTGGAACGCGATCTCGTCGATGACTTTTATGATCCTGGCGATCTTGTCGCTCGAAGTGCCAATCTCTTTCATTGAACCCAGCATGTGCTCCACGCTGCGATTCACTTCCCCGACGCTCGTGGCCGTTTCGTTCATCAAAGCAACGGCTCGCTTGGAATGGTCGTCATTCTGCGAGGTCATGGAGTTGATTTGTTCCATGGCGGCTGAGGTCTCTTGGAGCGAAGCCGCTTGCTCGGTAGCGCCTTGCGCCAGGCTTTGACTGGACGCGCCCACCTGTCCGGCGATGGTTTTGATTTGCTGCGCGCCATCGGCCAATTCGCCCGAAACGCCCTGAAGCGGCAGCACAATCAATCGCTTGTTCAAGAAATAGAACGCCACGACCACCAGCGCAAGCACGAGACTTCCGACTGCTGTGATCTTTTCCATGCTGGCCACCACTACAGCATCTTTGGTCATGGTGGCGCGCAGGACGAAAGCGCCTTTGATGTCGCCGGTCTTCATGTTTTCCATGGGCAGACCCAGCGGATCCTTGCCGTCGTGCGTCGCGCTCGTGGCAGGGTCGCCATGGCATGTTGCACAACTGCCGGTCAGCCGGACGGGGCGCGCCAACACGAGCGTGTTCGATTTCGATTCTTCACGAAAATACTCGAACTCGCCGGCTTCGAAGCGCTGGAAAGCGGCATCAAACTCCGGAACCCGGTTGGCGGGATTGCGCGCCGGCACGTTAGGATTCGTCGGCGTGTAAAACTCGAAGTGATTCGCCTTGGCTACTCCTTTCACCGATTCCCAGCCGGCAACCACAGGAATGGTCCGGTAGAGAATAGAACTTCGGAAATCACCCGCGGTTGTTTGTTTGGCTTTTGCGTCCGCGAATGCGCCGCCAACATGATATTCATCCACGTTAGCCATTACCGTTTCCGCCTGCTGAATGGTCGAGCTCATGAGCGTCCGCAACTCATTCACGCGATTCTGATGCGAGATGGAATATACGGTTGCAATCGCACCAGCGGTAGCGAGCAAAACCCCCGTCCCCGCGCAAACGATCACTTTCTGACCGAGTTTCATAACACTCCTTGATATTCTTATCGGCGAATCGCGTGATATTATCGGATCGAAATATGCTGGATCGATTCGAGATTGCCGCGCCCTGCCCGGCCGATTGGGACAGCATGCCTGGGACGGACCAGGTCCGTCATTGCAGCCAGTGCAACAAGAACGTCTATAACTTATCGGCTATGACACGCCGCGAGGCAGAAACTTTGCTGCGGGAAACCGAGGGGCGATTGTGCGCGCGCCTCTACCGCCGCGCCGATGGAACCATCCTCACCGAGAATTCTCCGGCAGGGCTGCGGGCACCCAGTCGGCGCGTTTCCCGATTCGCGGGAGTGGCGATGTCGGCGGTGGCTGCGGTTTCGGCGGCGACGGCTGCGCAGTTTCCGATGTTTCCGCTATCGACTGACGTTGCCGGCGTGGTGCAGGATCAATCTGGCGCGGTAATTCCCCACGCGAAGGTGGACTTCATCTCCGGCAGATCCGAAAAGGTATTGTCGGTGCAGTCGGATGAGGCCGGAACATTCCATGCACAACTGGCGGCCGGGGCTTACACAATCCGCATCGTGTCCCCCGGCTTTCTGACGTTAACTGAAAGGAAGTCCTTCAAGGTAGGGGAACAATTGAATTTCAAGGCGACATTGAGTCTGGCGCCCACAATGGGTGAAGTCGTTGAAATTCCGTACGCTAAGTGAGCGGAAACTTGATCCGGAACACCGACCCCTCGCCCACCACACTCTCCGCCTCCAAGCTCGCGTGATGCCGCTCCGCGATCCACTTCGCGATCGACAATCCCAGCCCCGTTCCCCCCGCGTCGCGATTGCGCGACTCGTCCACCCGGTAAAATCGCTCGAACACATGCGGCAAGGCCGTCTCGGGGATTCCGATGCCTGTGTCTCGTACAGCAACCGTCGCGCCGGACGGTCCACGATCCACCGACATCGTGATGCGCCCGCCGGATGGCGTGTACTTCACCGCGTTGTCGAGCAGCAGTAAGAGCATGCGCCGCAGCGCGGGGTCGTTCGCCTCCACATACACCGGCTCGTCTGGAATCTCGGCTGAAATCTGCAATTGCCGCGCTTCGGCAAGCACGCGGCCCTGCTGGCACACGTCCTTCACGAGCGGCGTCAATTCCATTCGCTCCAACGGCAATGAAGGAAGCCCGGCATCGGAGCGGGCGAGCAAGAGCAGATCCTCCACCAATCGCGTGGTCCGTTCAGATTCGGCGACCACCTGGCGCAGCGCTTCGCGGTAGGTTTCCGCCGGACGGTCCCGCCGCAGCGTCAACTCGGCCGTGGTGCGAATGAGCGCGATGGGCGTGCGCAGTTCATGCGAGGCGTCGGCGGTGAACTGCGAGAGCCGCTTCACCGCACCTTCCAGCCGCGCCAGCATATCGTTCCAGGTTTCCGAAAGCCGCTGGATTTCGTCGCCCGTATTGGGGACCACCAGGCGCTGCGAAAGATTCTGGATTCCGATGACTCGGGCGGCACGAGTGATCTCGTCCACGGGTGCGAGGGCGCGGCCGCTGATCCAGTATCCGCCAAGAGCGGCAAGCAAGAGAACGCCGGGCGCGGCCAGCAGTAAAAATAAACGAACGCGCCGCAGCGTGGCTTCGGTAGCATCCATGGGAGCCGCAACCAACACCCGGTATTTCTCTCCATGCAGGGATGCTTCCGTGACCAGTGTGCGGAAGCGGCCGGAGGGCAGCGCCTGCACGTCGAACATTCCGGAGGCGCCCGCCGTCATCTTCACCGTTTTGCTGGCGGAGAGCGTATGACCCCGAGAGTCCACAATTGTCATCAGATTTCCACCGGGTGTGGCGGCG
>DATGIH010000296.1:0-22082 GCA_035295865.1 Bryobacteraceae bacterium | reverse complement strand
ACGATCAGGTGATTGACGCGTTCATTCAAGTTCGGCCTGAAGTGGTGCGCGCGCTCGGACGAGTCGCCCGAGGCGGCGCCAGTATGGATTCCCGCGCTAACGCCGCCCGCGCCGTCGGAATTCTGCGCGGCCGCGAAGCTGTTCCGGATCTGGGCGAGGCGCTCAAATCCAAAGACAGCCAGGTGATTTACGAATCGTTGATCGCGATCCAAAAAATCCGCGATCCTTCCGCCGGTCCGCTGGTCACATTCTTGCTGCGCGACTTAGACGAAAAAGTCCAAGTGGCGGCCATCGAGACCACCGGCCTATTGGGTAATCGCGGCGCCATCAACGATCTGCGCGACATTTTAGATCGCTCGAAGAAAATGCCGGTCAAGCGCGCGGCGCTGACGGCCATGGCGCAGATGCCCGATCCCGAACTGCATGGGATTTACGTATCGCGCCTCAACGACAAAGACGAAGGTCTGCGCGAAGCCGCCGCCGAAGGCCTGGCCCGACTGAAAAACCAGGACGATCGCCCAAAAGTTGAAAGTGCATTTGCAACGGAAAAGAAAACTGGCCCGCGACTTTCGCTCTCGTTCGCTTTGGTCAGTTTGGGCAAGCGGGACATGGGCGAACTCGATCCGCTGCGATATTTGGTGAACAACCTGAATTCCGCCGCTTTCCGCGGAGTCTCTCGAGCTTATCTCACCGAGCTGGCGCGCGATCCGGAAACCCGCCGCGCTCTCTATCCCGCGTTGACCGAATCCACGGCGACCAAAGAAGAAAAAACCGGATTGGCGCAAGTTCTCTCCGTGAGCGGCGGCCCCGATTCCATCCCGCCGCTCGAAGCTCTGGCCAAGGATTCTCCCGCGGAAGTTTCTCAGGAAGCCACGCGCGCTTTGAGAAATCTGCGCGCCCGGCTCCCGTAACCGAACCGCGACCGCAAGGGAGCGTAACGAACGCCGTTCCTAGCCGCGCTCCCTCGCGGCCGCGGTTCGGTGGGCGACAATGAAGTTAATGAGATGCTTCTTGGCTTGTCTGGCCGTCGCCTCTTTTCTGCCGGCCCAAACACCCGCGCCGCTATCGCTCAATGAATTCAGTTCTTCGCTTGAGAATTTAGTCGGCCGCGTTCGTCCCTCCGTGGTTCAGATCTATTCCACCGGCTATGCCACCAGCGAAGAAAGCGAATCCACCACAGCGAGTCTTCTTTCGAAGCAGCACAGCACCGGATCGGGAATTGTTTTGAGCGAAGACGGCTACATTCTTACGAACGCTCATGTGGTGAAGGGCGCGCGGCGCATTCAAGTTCGGTTGCCATCGGCGATGGAAGCGGCTGGCCGAAATGTCACCATGCAGCCGGAAGGAAAATTGATCGATGCGAAACTGGTTGGGCTCGATCGGGACATCGACATCGCGGTGGTGAAAATCGATCGCAAGGGACTTCCGTTTTTGACTTTCGGCGATTCGAACCGGCTGCATCAAGGCGAACTGGTGATGGCGTTCGGCAGTCCGCTGGGTTTGGAGAGTTCCGTGAGCATGGGCGTAGTGAGTTCGGTGGCACGAGCGCTGCATCCAGACGACATGATGGTTTATATCCAAACGGATGCACCAATCAATCCGGGCAACAGCGGCGGACCCCTGGTGGATTCGCAAGGACACGTGATCGGGATCAACACGTTTATCCTGACGCAGTCGGGCGGCAGCGAAGGCTTGGGTTTTGCCATTCCGGCGAGCATCGTCAAAAGCGTTTACAGCCAGATTCGCAAAGAAGGGCATGTTCATCGCGGGCGAATCGGAGTGCATGTGCAGACCATTACGCCGGGAATGGCGTCCGGCATCAATCTGCCGCAAGACTGGGGCGTGATCGTAGCGGATGTTCAACCGGACGGGCCAGCCGATAAGGCAGGAGTGAAGATCGGCGATATCATCCGGACGCTGAATGGCAAAGTGATGCATGACGCGCGTCAGTTGGAACTCGAAATCTTTCGCTATCCCATGCGGCAGAAAGTGACGCTCGAAATCCAGCGTGGGACGGATCATCTTTCGCTGGATGTTCCTGTGATTAGCGCTGCCGACGATCCCACGCGGTTCGCCGATCTCGTAAATCCGGAAGATAACCTGATTCCGCGCCTCGGGATTTTGGGCATCGAAATTGACAAGCGTTTGGCGGCGATGCTGCCGGATTTGCGCAATTCGTACGGCATCGTGGTGGCGGCCGGATCGACCACGGACCTTTCGAGCGGAACCGGATTGAACCCGGGAGACGTCATTTATTCTGTGAACGGAATTCCCGTGTCCACTGTCGCTGTGCTCAAGAGCAAGTTGGCCGAATATAAAGCAGGCGAACCGGTGGTGATGCAAGTGGAACGCTCGGGCGTTCTGATGTACGTAACGATTGAACTGGAATGAAACGGATCGTCATAACATTCCTGCTGGTATCGGCCGCAATCGCGCAGACCAAAAAGCCGAAGAAACCGGCGCCGGTGGAAGCTGCTGCGCATGAAGACGGTTCGGCGTGGCCGCTCGAGCATTTGAAGGTGGAGGGCAACCAGAATTACACCGCGGAACAGGTAATCGCGGCGACAAGGCTCAAAGTCGGGCAGTCGATCGATAAGGCTGAAATGGAGGCCGCGCGGCAGCGGCTGCTCGATACAGGCGTTTTCGATCGTGCAGGTTATAAGTACCTCGCGGCGGCAGACGGCAAAGGCTACGACTTGACCATGGAAGTAGCCGAGATGCCGCAGATGTATCCCGTCCGGTTTGAAGATCTGCCGGCCACCGACGCGCAACTACGGGATTTTCTGAAGCAGAAGGACCCGTTGTTCGCTCCAAAAATTCCGGCCACGAAAAATGAAATTGAGCGTTACGTAAAGTGGATCGGGGAGTTTCTTGCCCAGCAGAATTACCATGAAACGCTTTCGGGTAAAGTTGTTTCGGACAATCCAGGCGAACTGGCGATCCTGTTCCGTCCGGCCAAGCAGCGCGCTTCCGTGGCGCGCGTGAAGTTTACGAACACAGGAGACTTGCCGTCGGGGCTCCTGCAAACGGCGATCTACGGCGTTGCGGTCGGGACGGGTTATACCGAAAAGAATTTCCGGGAATTGCTGGACGCCAGCGTCCGCCCGCTTTATGAAGCGCGCGGGATGATTCGCGTCCAGTTTCCGAAGGTGGAAACTGTGCCGGCGAAGGACGTGGATGGCGTAGAGGTGACGGTTTCGGTGGAGCAGGGGCCCGTTTACAAACTGGGCAAGGTGGTCTTTGCAGGTTCCGACGATTTGACTCCGAAGGAGCTGAATAAGATGACCAACCTGAAACCCGATAAGCCGGTGAACTTCGACGATGTTCGGGCGGGGCAGGACAAGATCGCGCAGGCCCTGCGCCGCGACGGCTACATGCTGGCGAAATCGGAAGTGCATCGCAAGATCAACGACGAAGCGAAGACGGTGGATCTGCGATTCGAAATTATTCCCGGGCCGCAATTCATTTTTCACGAGTTGGCGATCGTCGGGCTCGACATCGAAACGGAGCCTGTGGTTCGCAAATTGTGGGGACTGCGCAACGGCAGGCCGTTCAACGTTGATTATCCGAATCACTTTCTAGAGCGTGTCAAAGAGATGGGAATCTTCGACAATCTCAATAAAACGACAGCCGAGTCCAAGGTGAACCCGAAGGACAACACCGTGGACGTGACACTTTACTTCAACAAGTAGAGTTTCGCCGGCGGCGGACCAAAGTCAATCCGGCCAAAGACGCGGCGAGAAACGCCATAGTGGACGGCTCCGGAACTGCAGTGGCTAGAGCGATGGGATCGATGGGGCCGACTCCTGTGTCGCCTTGGATCAGTAAATCGTAATTAAACAATGTGCCGGCGACGGTAGATACCTCGGCGGTCCAGGCACCCGAATCGCCCCCGGGAACCGTGAAGTCGATGACCGATGACGAGCCGTCGGCCGCGTTTCCATTCGCGATCGCCACGAGATTTCCGTTGGGGTCGTACAGCAACAATTCCGGAAACTGGGAGGAGGGGGTTCCTGCTTTCACGAAAAGGTGAAGGTTGTCGCCGGCATTTGCATCCAGCGCATAAAATCCGGGCTTATTGAGATCGTTCAGCGCACCAAGAACATCGGTGCTGTAGGTAATCACGGAACCAGTGAGCTTCAGATCGTAGTTAAAGAGATTCGTTGCCGGATTCGGAACCGAGGGGCTGCCCACCACTTGCGCGGTCCAGTTGCCGCCGTCGCCGCTCGGAACCGTGAAATCAATAACAGAGGAAGATCCGTTACTCGCATTTCCATTCGCGATGGCCACCAGATTTCCGTTGGGATCATAAAGCAGCAGTTCCGGAAATTGCGTTGATGGATTGGAAGCATCCACGCGAAGACTGATATTTTGTCCATCCGATGCGGCAAACGAGTAGAACTGTTGCGGCTGAGAAGAGGTGACGGCTCCGAGCGCCTCCGAAGCTTGATAAGCCGGGCTCACGGGCTGCGCGGTTGCGAGCGTAAAATTCGGCGGCGCCTGGTGAATGATCAGGTCCGGATTGTTGATCATTGGTTGGGCGGTGCCAAGAGTGTTATTGACTCCGTTGCCGAAGATCACGGTGTCCGCATGCGCGACGGCAAGCGGTACAAGCATGAGTGCGAATGCAAGTCGACGAGGCATTGGTTCTCCTCCGACCTAGTCTATCTTAAGATTGGAGAAATAACCGTCCGTCGTGCTGTCGGCCCAAAGGGCGATGCGGCCTTCCAGTTCCCCGAGCTTCAGATCGTTCACGATCAGGCACGGCTCTTTCGCGTTGTTGACGTAAAGTTGGGCTTTTGATCCGGAGACCACGATTTTGAGCGTGGTCCAGGCGCCGGGTTCCATGTCGGCATAGGATTCATAGACGCCGGGAGCTTCTTTGCGCAGCCGCTCCCAGGGAAAATCCGGGACAGAAATATATTGCGCCGTGTGATTGCGGCGAAGCTGGTCGTCGGCGCGGGCGTTGGTGGGGCGGACGTAAAAGCATTCGAATTTGGCGGCTTGCGGCTGGACGCGGAATGCGACGCCGATGAATCCGCGAGAGGTGGGCGGGGAACCGGCGCGAGGCGATCCAGCGAGATCTACCTGGATGGTTCCGTTTTTGAAGTTCGATCCAGGAAGCAGCGCAAGCATCGAACCGATGTTCTCTTGGCCAGGAATGGGATCCAGCCGCACGGCTCGGCGGCCGCGATAGTTCACAGCTTCCGCTTTGGCGTTGATCAGATCGAGGCCGGCCGCGGAGTCGAGCTTGAACTCAGCGGCATTCGCGGTCAGCACGATTCCGAAAACGGCGAAAGAGACTTTTCGCATAGTTATTGCAGGGCGTACAAGTTTCCATCGGTGCTGCCGACGTAGACGACGCCGTTTGCGATCAGCGGCGATGAGAAAAAGGATCCGACCGTGGATTGCCGTTCTAGGCCATAGGTGGCGGATTCGCGCCAGTTCGTCGCGAAAGCCATTGGACCGTTGAATTTGCGGTCCGGGGTGAGCATCCAAATGGCGTTTTCGCGCGAGGCTTCGGTTTCATAACCCCAAAGCAGTTCGCCGGTGTTGAGGTCTCTCGCTTCGAGGGTTCCGTTCAGGATGCCGAGATACACGATGTCGCCGGCCAGCGCGGGGGACGCAAAAACATACGCTTTCAATTGCTGTTTCACCAGGTCCTTGCCGGTGGCGGCGTCCAGCATGTGGAAGAGGCTGGAATCGGAGGTGGCGAACAGAACTTTTCCCTTCGTGACCAGCGGCGATGTAATCACCCAGCTTCCTTCGTTGTTGAAGCGCCATTTTTCTTTACCCGTTGCGGCATCGATGGCGTAAACGTTCGAATCGCGGCAGCCGACGTAGACAACACCATCGACTACAGTGGGAGAGGACTGGAATCCGACTTGATTGTGAATGTCCGGATCCTGGCCGCCTTGGAAGCGCCACTTTTCCCGGCCGGTGGCGGCGTCGACGGCATAAAGGTAACTATCCCAACTGCCGAAGTAGAGCGTTCCGGAATCGAGGGCGGGCGAGGAATGCACGACGTCGCCTGTCTGGAATTTCCAACGGAGGTCGCCTGAGGCGGCATCCAGCGCGTAGAGATTTCCGTCGCCAGATCCGAAGTAGACGGCGCCGTTCGCGACGACGGGGCTGGATAGAAAGAGATCCCAGGGATCCGCAATGGTTTGATTTTTGGGTTGAAAGCCGTGAATGCCTTTCGCTTCAAAGCGGCGCTCGCCGCCGGTCGAGAATTTCCACCTCAGTCTTCCCGTGGCCGCGTTCAAAGCATAAAACTTGCCGTCATAGCTGGGGAAATAGACCATGTCCCCAGAAATTGCCGGACTCGACGGTACGGGGCCTTGCGTGGTGTATTTCCACTTCTGGAGACCGGTGGAAGCATCGACGGCGTAGAGATTGTTGTCGTCGGATCCGAAGTAGAGAATCCCGCCGGAATAGACGGGAGAAGAAACCACACGGCTGCCGGTGGGGAATTTCCACTTGACGCCTTGCAGCTTGCGCGGGCCTGAGCCGGCATAGATACCGGAGTGGGTGGGGTCACCGCGGAACATGGATTGGGCGTTCAGGAATCCGGCCGCGCTGAGCGCGAGCCATGCGATGCGTGAGAAGGAGAGTGTCATCAGTTCACCGCCAGATGGAGCGTCAGAGGAATTTCGGTGGGGCCCAGCTTGAACTCGCCGTCGATCTCGTTTTTCGCTTTCAGAAAGCGCCCTTCGTAGCTCATGCTCCGTTCGTGCATGTCCACGGTCAGCATTTCGCTGTCTTGCGTGATCAGGTTGACTGGAATAATATTTTCGCGTTTGCCCACCAGGATAAATTGACCGCTCGCCTTTCCGTCGTTCTCATTCTTGAGCTTCATGGTCACGTGGATGGGATTTCCCATGAACGTCATTTCGCCCTTCCAAACCCCTTCCAGCTCTTTTCGAACCGCAGTGCTCACCGCCGGCAATTCTACTTGAGCGGGCCCGACATTTTGCAAGGTGAGCGGCGCGGAGTTGCCGCCCTGTTGGAACTGCCCGCTGAGTGTGCCGGACGAATTCAGGGTTCCATCGAACTTGGGATCGCTCAGGACACCCTTGATGACAAACGAAACTGTGGAATCGCTTACGGCGACCTCGGACAGTGGAGCGCCCTTAATTCCGAGGCCGGGCAGGATGGCGGAACCGATCCATTGGCCGGCGCTCGTTGGCGCGAGGTCGACGATCACGACTATCTCACGAGCCGGGAGATGGACTGTGCCTTCCCAGCGAGCTGACGGTGGCGGCGAGGCAAAGAGGCTCGATACCAGTAGGAAACCGCAAATCTTCGATGTCATCTTAGCCCGGGGTTGATGCAATCCTGCGGCCATGGGGGCATTTCCGACAGTGCGTTGAGATCTGGCGTCTTCAATCAGGCTCGAAAGTATCGAGGAATGTTGCGGTTGTCCATTTCTGGGAAGGGACGTCGCATTCGCAAACATTCTTCTGCTTATCGGCTACTAAGAAAGTTGATCGGATTCTATTCTTTGGACCAGGGCGGCACGACGCCGGTCATGCGGGCATAGGCGACCAGTTGGCCCATGTGCTCATTGGCGTGGACGATAATGCGGAGATACATTCCGTCGACGGTGGCATTTACGTTGTTCACCTTGACTTTTCGCTGCAGATCGTTGGGAGTGACTCTGGCATGCGCGGTTTTGACGGCGTCGAGCGAGCGCTTTAGCCAATCAATGACCTCGGCTTTGGCGGTGACCTTCTTTTCCAGATCGGTTTCCGATTTCAATTCTTGCGGCACTTTGGGTCCGGTAGCCGAGAGCAGGAAGTAATTGGCGAGCGCGATGTGCATGTAGACTTCGCTAACGGATCGAACTCCGGGCGCTGGACGCCAGGTGAATTTTTCGGCGGGCGTGGCTTCGGCGAGCGCGATGAGTTGGCGCGAAACGTGTCCCCACTCGCCGTCGTAGCCTTGCCAGAGGCCTTCGTAATCCGCGGCGTGGAGGGTGGCGGCGAGAAGAGCGGCGAGGAGGAGAGTTTTCATTTTTCTAGCATAGCGGGGCGGGGGGGAGCGTTTCTTGGATGGATGCATCAAATTCGGAGCGGATGAGCTATTCGCTGTGCGGTTTTCGCATTTCCCAGCGACGACAAGAGCGTTGTCGTAAAGGAGAGTGTGCGTGAAACAGTGGATGAGCTTCGCAGGGCTGGCGGTGATTCTGGCTTCGCTGGGTACACTAATCGGAGAGAATCGAGCATTGGCACAGGCTGTGAGGGCCGCTCTGGTCCAAAATGTGGACGAGCCGGGCCGGAACGCTTACAGCGAGAGCGCAAGTTGCTTTGGCAACGGATGTTTTGCGATTTTTTCTGCCGTGCCTGCGGGAAAACGGCTGGTTGTTAAGTTCATCAACGGCGGTGTTGGACTCGGCGGCGTTGCGTTGGATTTCGGCGGGCACCGGGCCGACACGAATGCGCGGGTATTTTTAGCGACGTCATCTCTGATCAACGCGCCGACATTGGCATATTTTGACGCGGGCGAGACGCCCTACGTCATTTCAAATCCCCCGAGCGCGTCGACTGAGGCGACACTTTCCGGGTATTACGTCAACCAGCCTTAGGCGGCGTTTGCATAGTGTTCGCGATTTTGGTTCGTGAAGCTACACACTTAGAACGGTGGCTTCGCTTTGACGACCCAAAGAAATGTGGAAAAACCGGCAAGCCGGAGGCTTTCCCCACTTACTTCCGACTGCGGGCTAGCCAGATGTTGCCGGTGGTTTCGGCCAGGCTGAAGAGCAGACCGTCGTTTGTCACTGACAAGCCAACTTTGCCGGGACTGCCGAGACTTGTCAGCGACTGCTGCGAGTGATGGAAATGATACACGGGGAAGGGACTGCCTGACGGATGCTTCGTTTTCACATCCAGGCGCTGGGCCCAAATACAGCGGAATCCGTCGCGCTCGGATAAGAAATAGACCATTGCGCCGTCCGGCGACCACTTCGCTTCGCGGTCCATGTGCGCGCCATCGGTGATTTGAATCCACTCGCCCACTTGGCCGCCGGCGCAGTTGGCGATGTAGATGGTCCGGCTGGAATCGTTGTCGACCGGACGCGCCTGGAAGGCTACCCACGATCCGTCGGGAGAAAAAGATTCCGGATATAGCGCGAGTCTCTGGTGGCGGATCAGTTCCGTGGTTTTCCCTGTAGTTAAGTCGAGCAATCCCACGCAGTAGGGCGAGCAGGATTTGGCTTCGAACAGCAACTTGGTTCCATCCGGGGAAAAGGCGCGGGGCGGTCCGCCGTTCGGATAGACGCGCTCTTCGCCGCCGAGTGTTGAGACGGTGTGGATCGACCACGAGGGAGTTGCCACTGCATAGGCTACTTTCGCGCCGTCGGGCGTGATCTTGGGCGAGTCGAATTCCGAGGTGCTCGTGGCCAGCATGGTGTCCTTGCCCAGGGCAAAATCCTTGACCCAGATTTCGCGCTTGCCGGAGCGATCGGCTGTGAAGGACAAGCGCTGATTGTTCGAGATGGATGGAAAAACTTCGGTGGAAAGGTCGCGAGTGACGCGAACCAGGTTGCCGGTGGCTTTGCCTAGTTTGACGTCGGCCGGAAGGCGCCAGACGTTTGCGATGGCGGCGGCGCTCGAGAAAACTAAGTTTCCGTTGGATGCCACGGAGGGTCCACCTTCCTGATCCGTTCCGAAGGTCAGGCGGCGCGGCGTCCCGCTGCTTTTGCCCGTTCGAGGAGAGATGGTTGTTTTCCAAAGATTCGTGGTATCGCGACGCGCGGAGAAGTAAACCTGGTTGCCGATCCAGGCGGCGGGTCCGGCGGCGGAAAGATTCTGGCTGGCGAAGAGCGCAAAGGCTCCAGTTTGTACAGGCTCGCCACCATCGACCGGGGAAACCCACCAATCCGGGGCGGAGGATTCGTTGCGCTGTCCCCAGAACAATAGCGATTTTCCGTCGGAGGACCAAACGGCGTCGTGCGCTCCGTAGAAGTTGGGTTGTACCTGCTGCGGTGTGCCTCCAGCAGCGGCGATTACGTAGACTTGCGTACGGACGAAATACGATTCGCCGACCCAATAGACGATGCGCTGGCCGTCGGGCGAAAAGCGCGGGCCGCGGCCTCGTTTGGCGATGAGCTTCAGTTCGCCGCCCAGTACGGCTACGGTGTAAATTCCGCCGCCATCGCGGTCCGAGCGAAAGACAACTTTGGAACCATCGGGAGAGAACGAAGGTTCGCTGTCGTCGGCGGGGTCGGAAGCCAGGCGGACTCGATCGCCGGTGGCGATGTTCTGGACCCAGATGTCGCGGTTTCCGGCTTCGTTCCGGTCGGACGTGTAGGCGACCAGTTTCCCATCCGGTGAGATGGCTGGTTCGGTGGTGGACCCGCTGTCGTAGGTCAACTGCGTGAGGACAAAATCTTCGGGCGCCGTTCGACGCAGGATGAACCAGCCGGCGATCACAGCTATGCCGATTATCACGGCTGCTGAAACGGTCAACTTCCAGGGAAAAGCGGGGGCGTTGGTTGGACTTGTTCCGTTCAGCCTGGGTGAAAAGATTGGGACGAAAGTAGAGCCGAGAGTGATGATGATGGGGTCATCTTTGCCGGGGCCCTCGTAATATTCTTTCAACCTTTCACGAAGGCGGCGCTTTTCGACCCGGACGACAGATTTTTCGCTGGCAGTATATTCCTGTTGATGGAAGACTTTTTCCGCGATTCGGGATTCGCTAAGTCGTTCCGATCTACCCTCTAAAGTCTCCAATACGATAAATTGTAGAAACTTGACCAGGGCGGGGGACAGAGCGCCGCTCGAAACGACGCGATCGAGCTCCCGATAGCGTGAATTCCACCGGAGAAGGGCTTTCCGGAGCCGGGCTTGCCACGAGGGCGCGCTCTCCGAGGGCGGAAGACGAACTGATGGGGGAGCACTCACGCGGGCTTCGCTTTCTACTACTTACCGATGGTAACAGACCCTTAACAGTCTGTGACGGGCAATGTTTCATGCCGTCTTTAACGGCTTCAAAGCATTCGAGGCAAAGGGTTAGTTTTCCGATTCGACGGTGACAAAGTTTAACGTTGCCAACCACCCTTGAGTGGGAAGATACTACCGCACATATAGTCTTGGTCTTTTCAGGTTCCGCATTTTAGCTGCAGGTACGCACACAGAGGGAGGTCTTATGAGAAGGTTTGCTTCGGCAACTTTGTTTTTGGCTATGGCTTGTTGGCTCGCGGTTTCCGCTTGGGGACAACAGGTGACGGCGGCATTTACAGGAAAGGTCACCGATCCATCGGGAGCGCCCATCGCGGGCGCTAAAATTACGGCGACGGACGCCGACCGCGGGACTCCTTGGACCACCACATCCAATAATGATGGCGCATTTAACATTCCGCGCGTCCCGATTGGGACGTATAACATCAAGGTAGAAAAAGAAGGATTCCAGACTGCCACGCAGTCGCGGCTGACGATGGAAATGAACCAGGTGGCTCGCCTGGATTTCCAGTTACAGGTTGGAAGCTTGTCGCAAAGTATCGAAGTGACGGCGGCCGAACCGCTGCTTCAAACGCAGGGCACCGAGCTCGGCCAAACGATCGACGAGCGGACCAATGAGGATCTGCCATTGGCGGCGCGCAACTATGTTCAGTTGACGCTGCTCGCACCGGGCAGCATCAACCCGGATCCCTCTTCCTTCAAGAACGGGCAGACGACGATGAATAGCGGCCGTCCGAACGTGAATGGAAATCGCGAGCAGGCGAACAACTTCATGCTGGATGGCTTGGATAACAACCAGGTCTCGGAAAACGAAGTGGGATACGCGCCGAGCGTGGATGCGATCCAGGAGTTTAACGAGATCACGAGCAATGCTCCGGCTGAATTTGGAAACTTCATGGGCGCGATTATCAGCACCACGCTGAAGTCGGGAAGCAATCAGTTCCACGGCAGCGCTTATGAATTCTTCCGGAATAATGTACTGAACGCGAACGACTGGTCGAATAACTTCAATGGGGCGCCCCGCGCCGCGATCCGGTGGAACAACTTCGGCGGAACGATTGGTGGTCCGATTAAGAAGGACAAGCTGTTCTTCTTTGCGGATTATCAAGGTTCGCGCGACGATACGCCGACCAGCATCCAGACCACGACGGTGTTCACGGCGGCGGAGCGGCAGGGGAACTTCTCGCAGCTGTTGTCGTTAGCGAATCCGATTCAACTTTACAATCCCTTCGCGGTAGGAGCTGACGGCAAGCGAGCGCCGTTTGCCGGAAACATTATCCCGTCGTCGCTGTTCAGTCCGGCGGCCGCAAAGATTCTGACGTCGCAATATTATCCGCTGCCGACCAACGGCAATTTGGTGAACAATTTCCAGTACGCGCAGCGCAGCTACATCAATGGCGACCAGGGCGACATCAAAGTGGATTACAACATCACGGATAAGGACCGATTCTACGCGCGATTCTCGGAGAGCCGGTACGACAATCCGTCGATCAACACCTTCCCGCTGATCTATAACAGTTTTTCCACCACGCCGACCCATACCGGAGTGATGGATTGGACGCGGACCATCAGCCCGTCGCTGGTGAACGAAGCTCGCTTTGGCGTGAATTACGTGTACAACTCCAATGGCGCGGCTTCGAGCACGCTGCAAAACTTTGCACAGACGGCTGGCATTCCCGCGGTTCCCTCGACCTTCCTGCCCAGCATGAACTTCAACGGCGGGAACGCGGCGACCATCGGCAATAGCGATGTTTATCAGCTTTTCGCCGACACCGTAATCCACTACGAGGACACGCTGATCTGGACCAAGGGCAGCCACACGATGCACATTGGGTTCCAGGGCTACCGGTATCGGATCGATACGTTTTATTCGGGCAACAATGGCGAGGCCGGGACGTTCAACTTTAACGGCCAGTACACCACCTCGAGCACGACCACGAAATCCGGCAACGGCAGCGGCATCGCGGAAGCGGATTTTCTGCTGGGCCTGCCTTCGGAAATCCAGGGCGGCGTCAACGGGGGAACCTGGGGACAGCGCTCGAATTCCCTTGCGGCGTTTTTCCAGGACGACTGGCGCGTGACTCCGAACCTGACGGTAAATCTTGGCTTGCGCTGGGAGTTGCACACGCCATGGGACGAAGTGCGGCATCGGCAGGCGAACTTTGACCTGGCATCGGGACAAGAGTATTTGTCGGGACAGAGCTGCCCGTACAACAATTGCAACGCGCTATACAACCAGTACAACGGCATCACCAACTTCCAGCCGCGCATTGGCGTGGCCTGGACACCCATGCGGAAGTTCGTGGTACGCGCCGGATATACGATGTCGAATTACCTGGAAGGCACCGGCACGAATTTGCGTCTGCCGATCAATCCGCCGTTCGCGCATGAGAACGACAATCAGTACACCAACTCCGACATCTACGGCGTGAAGCCGGGGTCCACGCTGGATCAGGGCTTCCTGCCGTTCAATACGGCGGGCAATTCGCTGGCGGGCGCGACGCTGCGCGTTTGGGATCCGAATGTGCGGCCGGCGGTTTCGAATCAGTGGAACTTCAGTTTGCAATATGAGATCAACAACACCACAACATTTCAAGCGAGCTACGTGGGACAGCGCGCGACTCACTTGATGGTTCCGATGCCGTACTTCCAGAGTGTTTTGAATCCGGATGGAACGGTGTCGCCCACGCGTTTCCTGGCCGGGAATCCAACGCTGCTCAACGAAATCGGACAGATTTCGGGAACGGCTTCGGTGGGTAACCAGGATTATGAAGGGCTGCAGTTGGTGGCCAAGAAGCGGTTGGGCAGCGGTTTGGAATATTCAGTCGCTTATACGTTCTCGAAGTGCATGACGAATAACATGGGCTACTACGGGCAGGGCGGCCAGGCAGGGCAAAGCAACTGGTATTACCAGAACATCTATGATGCGGCCGCCGAGTGGGGTCCGTGCGATTATGATGCCAAATCGAACTTCGTGGGCAACGTCGTCTACGACATTCCGTTCGGGCGCGGGCGCACCTATGGCAGCAACATGAACAAGGCGCTGGATGCGGTAGCCGGCGGTTGGACCATCGCCAGCATCGTCAGCCTGCACACCGGCTTCCCGCTGACCATTTCGGCCAACGATGCGTCGAACACAGGATCGCGCGGTCCACGCGCGGATTGCTTGTCGCCGGTGGATATTCTGGGCAGGCAGCAATCCTCGCTGGGACTCGGTTATCAGTGGTTTGATCCGAGCGCCTTTGCGCAGCCTGCCAATGGTACGTTTGGGAGCTGCGGAGTGGGTACGGTGCGAGGACCTGGTTTAGCTACGGTGGACCTCAACATTTCGAAGACGTTCAAGATCACCGAGCGGCACAGCTTCGATTTGCGCGGGGAGTTCATCAACGCGTTCAATCATCCGATTCTGAATGCGCCGAATACCAGCGTGGGGTCGACCTTGGGCTTGCTCAATAGTTCGAATTTCCTGAGCGGGCGCGAGGTGCAGTTGGCGTTTAAGTATCACTTTTAGTTGAAAAACCCAAACCGAACCGCGACCGCGAGGGAGCGCTGCCAGGGCTGAGGATTCGTGGTTGCGCTCCCTTGCGGTCGCGGTTCGGTTTGTTGGTTCGTACAATTGAATGGTGAGATGGTTTTTTTGGCTCGCCGCGCTTGCATCCGCTGCATTTGCGCAGACCCCTTCCCCTGAGCAACTCGCGGAGTCCGGGCATTGCCGCGAAGCGCTTCCTCTGCTCAAGACCGCGATCTCGCACGCTACCATTCCCGAGAGCAAGAAGCGCTTGGGGCTGGATGGTGTGCATTGCGCATTGTCGGTGCACGATTTGGATGGAGCGGCCAATTTTCTGCGCGGGCTGAGTAGTGCTTTTCCGAACGATCCCGAGGTTCTTTATTTGATGGTGCGGGTGTATTCCGACATGTCGATTCGGGCGTCGCAGAAGTTGATGGTTTCGGCGCCGGGGTCGTATCAGGTGCGGTTGTTGAACGGGGAAGCTTTGGAAGCGCAGGGCAAGTGGGACGAGGCGGTGGCGGAGTATCGCGAGGTGTTGAAGCGGAATCCGGAACTGCCGGGGATCCACAATCGCATCGGGCGGTTGATTCTGGCGGGTCCGAAAACGGACGAGAACAAGAAAGCGGCGCAGGCGGAGTTCGAGGCGGAGATCAAGATCGATCCGTCGAACGCAAGCGCTGAATATATTTTGGGTGAGTTGGCGCGGCAGGATCAGGAGATTCCGGCTGCCATCGAGCACTTCGAGAAGGCGGCGAAGCTAGACGCCGGTTTCGCGGATGCGTTTATCGGGCTGGGACGGTCGATGCTGGAAGATGGCCGTAACGCGGAAGCGTTGAAGCCTTTGCAGACGGCGGAGAAGCTGCGGCCGGACAATCCGGCGGTGCATTTTTATCTGAGCACGGCATATCGGCGTACGGGGCATCCGGAAGAGGCGCAGCGTGAGCTGGCGCTACAGGAACAAGCTACGGAAAAAGTCCGGCAGATGAAGCAGGAGATCGAGACGGGCAAGCACTGATCAGGATTTGGGTTCGGTGATGGTGATGTAGCGATCCACAGGCGGACTTGTGACTCGCTGGGTTTTGCCGCTGGGGAGCGGCCATTTGATTTCGAGCCAATCGATCTTCGATGCCGCGCCCAATCCGAGCACTTCGCGTGGATCGTGCGAGGATAGATAGCTGCCTCCGCTGTTTTTGAGGCGGCTCCGAGTCACTCCGCCGGCGGACCATGTGAGGCGGGCGCCGATGGCGTCGCGATTGCAGTTCGTTCCGACGAGCTTTACGCCGAGCCAATGATTGCCGGATGCGCAGCGATTGTGGAGCAGCACGGGTGCGCCGCCGTTGACACCGATCAGGACGTCAACAAGGCCGTCGTTGTCGAAATCGCCGACGGCGAGTCCGCGGGCGGCCAGCGGTTTGGTGAAGGCGGGTCCGGCGTCGGGCGTGACGTTGTGCAGCAAGCCTTGCTGCTGATGATAGAGCAGCAGCGGTTCTCTATATTTGACGCGCGCGTAGTTTTGCTCGATGCTGTCGTCGGGGTGGCCGTTGGCGAGGATTAGATCAACCAGTCCGTCGTTGTCGTAATCGAAAAACTTCAAGCCCCAGCCGCTGAGCATGCGCGTATCCTGCGCGATGCCGTGCTTGTGGGCGGCGTCAAAGAAGGTTTCGTTCTTGTTGTTGGTGTAGAGCGAGAACATTTCGTCGTTGATGTTTGAGACGAACAGGTCTTCGAAGCCGTCGCCGTTGATATCGGCCGCATCCACGCCCATGCCGGACCTGGCGCGTCCGCTTTCGCTGTAAGCAACTTCGGCGGCGAGCGCAATATCCTCCCACTTGTTGTTACCGCGATTCACGAAGAGAAAATCCTGGACGGTGTCGTTGGCGACGAACAGGTCCATGCGGCCGTCGTTATTGATATCAGTGGCGACCACGCCGAGGCCCTTTCCCAGGGCGCGCTCGATGGCGGTGCCGCGCGTGACGTCGGTGAATGTTCCGTCACCGTTATTGTGGAACAAGAAGCTGTGGGTGGGTTTGAAGAGGCGCGGGATGCAGTAGTAATGCTGGCCGAATTTGTTGACGCCGCAGGAAGGGCGGTCGGTGTAATCGACGAAGCTGCACACGAAGAGATCGAGGCGGCCGTCGTTATCGTAATCGAACCAGACGGCGCTGGTGGTCCAGCCGGAGATTCCGAGACCGGATTTCTCTGTGACGTCGGTGAAGGTGCCGTTGCCGTCGTTGTGATAAAGGATGGAGCGGCCGTAGGCGGTGACGAAGAGATCCGGAAAACCATCGTTGTCGTAATCCGCGGCGGCGACGCCCATGCCGAAATTCGTGCCTGCGGCAACACCGGCTTTTTCGGTTACATCGGTGAATGTTCCGTCGCGATTATTTTTATAGAGCGCGTTGCGGAGCGGCTGTTTCGGGGAATAGAAATCGGATGGGCCGCTGTTGACGAGGTAGATGTCCATCCAGCCATCGTTGTCGTAGTCGAGGAAGGCGCAGCCGGGGCCGAGGCTTTCCGGGAGGTAGCGTTCGGGGGAGAGGGCGTTTTCGTGGGTCCAGGCGATGCCGCTCGTGGCGGGCGGGACTTCTTCGAATATGGGTGCTCGGGAGGCGGCGCGGAGCGGGCTAAGGGCGGCGGCCGCCAGGAAGGCTCTGCGGGAAAAACCAAGGTTCAAAGCTCAGTATAGTGGTTGCGCTCCCTTGCGGTCGCGGTTCGGGTAAGACTACGGGGAAAAGCGATAACCGACGCCGCGGATGGTGTAAATGTGGCGCGGATTTTGCGGCTGGTCTTCCAGCTTTTGACGGAGCCACGCTACGTGGACGTCGATGGTGCGGGAGGAAACGCCCGGTTGATAATCCCACACGGTTTGCAACAGGTCGTTGCGCGAAACCACCGTTCCGCGATGGTCGATGAGGTAGCGCAGAAGATCCAGCTCTTTGCCTGCGAGGTTGATGCGCTTGCCGCGCTTGGCTACGTCGCCTTTTTCGAAGTCCACTTCCACTTCGCCGAAGCGGAAGCGGGAGACGCGCACGGGCGCCTGTTTATCCGAGCGGCGCAGCAAGGCTTCGATGCGGGCCAGCAACTCCGGCGGTTCGAACGGTTTCGCGAGATAATCGTCGGCGCCGAGTTTTAATCCGGCGACACGATCCGCCAGTTGTGTTTTGGCGGTCAGCATCAGGACTATGACGTGATTGCCGCTCGCACGAAGTTCGCGGCAAACTTGCAGGCCGTCTTTGCCGGGAAGCATAACATCGAGGATCACCAGGTCGAAATGATGGCTTTGGGCTTTCTCCAAGCCACTGGGACCATCCATCGCGGTTTCGACCAGGTAGCCTTGGTCGATCAGCAGATCGGTAAGGGTGAGAACCAGGCTGGGCTCATCCTCAATCAGCAGAATGCGCATAGGGCGCCTCCTTATCGGTGATCATGCTGGGGAGGCGGACGATGAATTCCGTTCCGTGCGACTCTTCGCTTTTCACTTGAATGCTTCCATGATGGGCTTCCACCACGCGCTTCACCAGATTCAAGCCGAGGCCGGTGCCGTGCACTTGATTGCGAACGGCCCAGCGGCCGCGAAAGAACGGCTCAAAGATGTGCTCGCGCTCATCGCCCGGGATGCCGGGGCCGCGATCTTGCACCCGGACTTCCACCATTTCCCGATCGTTTTCGCGCGCCGTGGACGCCTCCACGCCCACCCACTTGCTCTCGCTCGATCCATATTTCGCGGCGTTGCTCAACAGATTCTGGATGGCTTGCTTGAGAGCGGCGCGGTCGCCGAGCACCGGCGGCAGCGATGCCTCGACGCTTTGGTGTAGCACGCAGCCTTGCTGTTCGAATACGGCTTGAACGGATTGCGCGGCGTCGGCGATCACTTGAGAGACCGACACAGCCTCATGCTCCCGGACAGCGAGTCCGGCGTTGGCGCTGGCGAATTGCAGGACTTGCTCGACGAGATCCTTGAGCCGGCCGCTTTCCTTCTGGATGACGGCGCCGTAACGTTCAACTTGGCGGGGCTGATTCGCGACCGATCCTTGCAGATTGTAGGCGGCGGTGTGGATGACGGTGAGCGGAGTGCGCAGCTCATGCGACACGTTCGCGACGAATTCCAGCTGCAGTTCGGCGAGTTTCTGTGCGCGGCGAGTGAAGCGGATGAGCGCGGCGATGGTTGCGAGCATCAATAGAAGAATCCCGAACGTGACCAGAAGATTGACCCAGCGTGCGCGATTGACCACGGCTTCGAGCGATCCGGCACGATTGCGCACGTAAATCTGCCAACGGCTGGGGAGCGAGGGGCCGCCGTGGGCGACCGGAGGCGTTCCGGGAGCGACACCGGGCCTTCCGGCGTGCTCTTGCCGGCCCCGGCCGCCTTCCATGAACGGGCCGGAGGCGGCATGGAAGAGTCCAATGGACGCATCGGCGTTGCGGGTCAGATCGACGGCGTCAGAGCGATAAACGATGGAACCGGGCTTGGCGGAGTCGACCACTTCGACTTGGTAATCGCCGGTCTCACTGCTTCCGAGATGCCTTTGGATCACAGCGGGCAACGTCACATCGCGCAGGTATGTGGGATCGAGTTCGAAGATCAGCCAGGCTGTTTCGCGGCGGCCGAAAGCTGACAGGTGAGGATTGCCCCAGACTGGCACTTCGAACACGGGGACATCCGAACCGGTGTCCGCGTGGTGATCGAAACGAGCTTGCGGCGAGAGGCGGCGTTCCAAGCGCGCGCGCAAGGCTGTCCACTCGGCAGGCCAATCGGCGGACTCTAAAGCGCCGTCAGCGGGATTGAGTTTTCGGAGACGAACGGTTTCTTTGTCAGGGACGGCAAGTCCAATCACCCGAAAAACGTGGACGTCTTGTCCTGACAATTTCAGCCTTCGCCAGTTCGCTTTCAGGGCGGACTCAGCGGCGGCAGCGTCGGGAGTGCCATCGGGTGGCAGCAGGACCTGGCACGCTCGCAGGATTTGCAAATCGAAATCGCGGCTCAACGCGTTCAGATTGTTTTGCAGACCAGCTCGAAGGCGTTCGCGCGCGGCCACGCTCACCTGGCTGATCAGTCGATACTGCAGCGCGCCCAACAGGACGCAAAACAGCAGAAGCGCGCCCATGAGCGACCAGGACAAGATTGAGCGGCGCTGATTCTTTTCCATGAAGGTTTGGTGGCCTGCTTTCAGGATAAGCCCGGAAAGTGCCTCTGCAATGAACTGATGTGTCCCGTGAAGGAAAAGGCGAGTAAAGTTTTGTTAAGTTGCGGGATCTACGATCCTTGGCGGCCTGGGGGCGGACCCCCTGGGCCGAATCCGCGGACTGGCCGGGGCGTGGCGTCCAGGGCGAGGGCGAGCGGCCGGGTAGGGAAGATGGGCGGCAAATCGCAGGGATGCTACTCTTGGCTTAGGTGGACGTTCCACGTTCGATCGAGCGCATTGAGCCGCTGCCGGCGACTGCGCTGGCGCTGTTAAACCGAATCCCTCCGCGGGCTAGCGAGGCAGACCAACTCAAGATTCTGTTCGATCCAGAACCGCTCCTGCTGAACTCAATCGGCCGGGTTGCCGTGGCATCCGGGAAATTCGATGCCGGCGAACCACCTGTGTTCGGGACGCTGCTCCAAAGATTGGGCGCGGCGAAATTGTTTGAGATCGCTATTACGCTGCTGGTCCGGAGATACCTGCAGCGCGCGCTGAGCGTGGCGGAGGACGAACGTTATTGGCGATACACGCTGGCCTGCGCGGTCTGCTGCGAAGAAATCGCGCAACCGGGAGAAGACAGCCGGTTGATCGCTTACGTCGCCGGATTGCTGCACGACATCGGACGCCTGGCTTTGATCGCCGCCTATCCGGTGAAGTACGGAAATCTGATGACCTTGATCGACCGGATGTTCCGCGAGAACCCGTTCTTCGACTTGCTTTCGCACGAGAAGTTGCTGTTCGGGATGGACCATTTCGCGGCCGGCACCTGGCTCGCCACGAATTGGCAACTGCCTCTCTGGCTGCGCGCCATTACGGGAAAGTTCAGCGACGCATCCGCAGGCGAATACCGGCCGTTAGTGGTGACCATCCGATCGGGCACTCGCATGGCACATTCGCTGGGATTCGGATATCTGGAATCGGCGCCGCGCGTCGAGATCCGGGACATCCTGGGGCAGCTGCCGGCCGCCTGGGAACGATGGCAGTCGATCGACCAGTGGAAACTGGGGCAAGAGCATATGCGCAGCAAGATTGAAACGAAGCTGGGCTTGTATGCCGGACCGATTTCGGAATCCGATTGATAAGGCAAACCCTTAGTTCCACCCACCCCATTTGCGGGTATTGATTGCGCTCGCCGCTCGTATATAGTTGGCGGCGCGGCATGCCGATTAGAGGCTTACCACTAAGGAGAATCGGCTAGGAATGTTTCCCATTATAGGCATAGTGGTTGTGCTGGCCTGTATCGCGGGTGGTTACCTGATGGAAAAAGGTAACTTCCTTGTGCTCATGCAGCCTGCCGAACTGCTCATCATTCTCGGAGCGGCCATTGGGACCGTATTCATTGGAAATCCGCCACATCTGTTAAAGGCCATCATCACGAGTCTGCTCGGGGTGTTTAAAGGCAGCAAATACACATCCGCGTTTTATCTGGACACGCTGCGCTTCCTCAACGACTTCTTCGCCACTTCGCGCAAGAACGGATTGACCGCGCTGGAGAAGGATCTGGATGAGCCGGCCAACAGCGAGCTGTTCAAGCGGCATCCCACGTTTGCCGCGAATCATCACGCGATGCATTTCTTCTGCGACACGATGCGCACGTTTCTAGCGGGGGGCGTGGATGTGCACGACTTGGATCAGGTCATGGAGACGGATCTCGAAATCCACCACAAGCAGAGCAAATTGCCGGCAGGCGCGATCAATACGATGGCGGACAGTCTGCCGGGCTTGGGCATCGTCGCGGCGGTTCTGGGCGTGGTGATCACGATGGGTTCGCTCGGTGGTCCACCGGAAGAGATCGGACATAAAGTGGCTGCGGCGCTGGTCGGAACATTCCTCGGCATTCTGTTGTGCTACGGATTCCTGGGTCCGATCGCGGCGAATATCAAGAAGCAGACCGACACCGAAGGCGACTACTTCACCTGCCTGCGCATGGGATTGCTGGCATATATGAAAGGCGTTTCACCGATTCTGGCGCTGGAAGCGGCGCGGCGCGCCATTCCACATTACGTTCGTCCGACATTTCTTGAGATGGATGCCGCGTGCCGCAAAGCTCCGGCGGCCGTCAAAGAGGCGGCGTGAGCGCCAAGGGCCAACAGCCGCGCATCATTATCGTCAAGAAGCATGTGGGCGGCCATGACGATGAGCATGGCGGTGCCTGGAAGGTGGCTTACGCCGATTTCGTGACCGCCATGATGGCGCTGTTTATCGTTTTGTGGCTTCTGAGCGCCAGCGAAAAAGTGCAGAAGGCTGTCGGTGGATATTTCCAGGATCCGACGGGAAAAGGTCGTCAAACCGGTTCCACGTCGGCCGGCGTGGGCGAGACGCTGACCATCAACAAGACCCAACTGCAGCAGCTGAAGGAGAAGCTGCAGCAGGCCATGAAGCAGATTCCCGCATTTCAAAACATGGCGAAGCAGATCCGGATGACCATTA
>DATGIH010000295.1:0-4859 GCA_035295865.1 Bryobacteraceae bacterium | reverse complement strand
GAACGCGGCTTCTCCTTTTAGAGCGGGGACCAGGTCCGGACGCGCGGAATTCCAAGCCGGCGCCAGGCCGAAGAACACCACGGTGACAGC
The DNA here is from genome assembly GCA_035295865.1 of Bryobacteraceae bacterium. Taxonomy (GTDB): domain Bacteria; phylum Acidobacteriota; class Terriglobia; order Bryobacterales; family Bryobacteraceae; genus Palsa-89. The sequence continues at coordinate 4,769 of DATGIH010000295.1, read as the reverse complement.
AGAGATCGCCAGGCTAAACAAGAGCACGCGGGAATCGAACTGGAAGTCGATGGTGTTATAGAAACCGGGTGGCTGGACTAGCAAAGCGGGCAAAACTTGAATGATCCACGCGCCGATTGCGATGCCGCCCAGCAAGCCTAAAACGCCGAGCAGGAAATTTTCAGCCATCAACTGCTGGATCAAACGCCATTTTCCGGCGCCCAAGGCAAGACGCACCGCCATTTCCCGTCCACGCATGCCCCCACGCGAGAGCAGCAGATTGGCGACGTTCACGGAGGAAATCATCACTACCAGGAACACCACGGCGAGTAACATCAAACCGTTGGTTCCGGCTTGTTGCATGCGGAAGTGCAGATCGGAAACAACGATCGCACGGCGATCTTTATTGGTGGCAGGCGACTGTTCCGCCAGCCGGCGCGCGATGGTCTGGATTTGTGCGTTTGCGGATTGCTCGCTGGCGCCAGGCGCCAGACGGCCCATTACGGAGAACCAGCGATTGCGCGGATTCTCAAGCTCTTCCATGCTCCCCAGTTGTGCCCAAGCTTGGCGCGAAAACCACAGATCGCGGTCGCCCCCGTTTTCGATGCCGCGAAAACTGGCGGGAAGCACGCCTAGCACCGTCACCAGAACATCATTCGCTCGCTGAATGCGGATTTGCTTGCCGGCAATATTCGGGTCCGAGCCGAAGTAGCGCTGCCAACAGGCATTTCCCAGCACAACGCCCATCGGACGGCTGGAATCCGCTTCGTCTTCCGGAGTGAAAACCCGGCCATGCAATGGTTTCACACCCAAGGCCGTGAAGAAGTTCGAGGAAACGAGATTCAGATCAAGGAGCTGCCGGGTGTTTCCCTGCACCAAATGAGCGCCGCGGCCGCCGATAGCCACGACTTCGCGAAGCTCGGTTGCTTGTTGCTTGAAACTCAGATATTCCGGATAAGAGAGCATGCCCGCCTTGTCTTGATCAGTCACCGAGAAAATCCGAACAATCTCGCCGGATTTCGGGACCGCCAGCGGCCGGAACCACATGGCGTCGATGAGGCCGAAGATTGCGGAATTTGCCCCAATTCCTAAAGCCAGGGAGAGCGCTGCAACCAATGTGAACGCCGGACGGGATCGAAGTACACGAAACGCGTAGCGGAAGTCGCGGAGCATGCATAAATGTGAGCAATCCCGCTGCCACATTTTGCGTGGCGAAAGTACGCGGATAGCCCAGCCGGCCTGTCCGTTGGTGGGACGTCCTGTGCGCTCATGAACGCAGGCGCGCGATAATCTCTCACATGGATCGCCGTGACTTTTTGTACAAAAGCCTCTTGTTGCTGCCAGCGGCCCGCGCCGCTTCCGCCGCCGAATCGTTCGATCTGGAGGAAGCCACGTTAACCGATTTGCAGGTCGGTTTCGGTTCCGGAAAATACACTGCCCGGACGGTTGCCGAATGGTACTTGGCGCGGATCGATGCTCTCGACAAAAAGGGGCCCAAGGTGAATTCGGTCATCGAGCTCAATCCGGATGCTCTGTCGATCGCCGACGAGCTGGATCGCGAGCGTGCGTCGAAGGGCGCGCGGGGTCCGCTGCATGGCGTTCCGGTTCTCATCAAAGACAATATCGATACGGCCGATCGCATGATGACCACCGCCGGATCGCTGGCGCTCGAAGGATCGATCGCAGCGCGAGATTCAGCCGTTGCCGGGCGTTTGCGCGCTGCGGGCGCGGTGATCCTGGGAAAAACTAATCTCAGCGAGTGGGCGAATTTCCGTTCGTCGCATTCCATCAGCGGATGGAGCGGGCGCGGGCGTCAAACGCTGAATCCGTATGCGCTGGATCGCAACCCGAGCGGATCGAGTTCGGGTTCGGGCGCGGCAGTGTCGGCGAGCTTTTGCGCGGTTGCCGTTGGCACCGAGACCGATGGATCGGTCACCGCTCCCGGTTCCACAAACGGAGTTGTCGGAATCAAGCCCACCGTCGGATTGGTCGGAGGCTCGGGCATCATCCCGATTTCGCACAGCCAGGACACCGCCGGACCGCTCACCCGCACGGTGCGCGACGCGGCAATTCTGTTAGCCGCGATGGCTGAGCCAAGCAAGCTCAAAGAGGATTACATCAAGTACCTCGATCCAACTGGGCTCAAAGGCGCTCGGTTGGGAGTGGCGCGAAAATTTTTCGGCGCGAATGCCGAGATGGATCGATTGATGGAAGAGTGCCTGGCCGAGATGAAACGGCAGGGCGCGGTGCTGGTGGATCCGGCCGATCTTCCCTCGCACGGCAAGTATGATGGCGACGAGATGGAGGTGCTGCTCTACGAGTTCAAAGCGGATTTGAACAAATATCTGGGCGGGCTGGGTCCGTCGGCGCGAGTACATTCTCTAGCCGACGTCATCAAGTTCAATCGCGAGCACAAGCAGGAAGAGATGCCGTATTTCGAGCAGGAAATCATGGAGCGGGCGGAGAAGAAAGGTCCGCTGACGGAGAAGGCGTATCTCGATGCCCGCGCGAAATGCGTTCGGCTCTCGCGCGCGGAAGGGATCGACGCGGTGATCAAGAAACACAACGTGCAGGCGATTGTCGCGCCCACCTGCGCGCCAGCCATACTAAACGATTTCGTTCTGGGCGATACAGGCGGTCTGCCAGCGTGCACAACGCCGGCCGCCGTTGCAGGATACCCGCACATCACGGTTCCGGCCGGATTCGTACGCGGATTGCCGTTCGGCATTTCGTTTTTCGGAACCGCTTATAGTGAGCCCGCGCTGTTGAAGTTGGCGTACAGTTTTGAACAAGCCACGAAAGTGCGGCGCCGCCCAGGGTTCCGGCGCACGGCACAGCTGACGTGAGCTAGTGCGCTGGCTCGATGTCCACCGGATAGCCGCGATGCAGTGCTGGACGAACGGAGGCGTCCGGCGTATCGTACCCGCGAAGATGCATGCGCGGAAAGTAGAAATGGATCATGGGAAGCTCCTCTTGCGGTACCGCAAGCGTCTCATTTTCCAAACGATGCTCTCGAATCGCAGTTAATACCGCAGGCGGACGGGGGTCCTGGTCGTGGCTGCGGGTGAACTCGCGATACTCATCCATCCCAAGAAGTCCGCACGACACCAGGGCCGCGGCGAAAACGGTTCTTCCCCGGGATGCTGCCAACCATGGCGCTAAGGTCAACGCCGCAAAGATATCCAGCGCCGGCATGAAGAGGAGGGAATAGCGGGTGGAACTGGTAACAACGCGCGCAGTGGTGGCGAGCATCAACAAAACGCTAACGAGCGCTGGATACGCCGGACGCCCGCCGCTCTTGCGGAAGAACAGAATCAGGCTGAACGCAACGGCGAACCATTCGAGCGGCGAATCGAGCACGCGATGCCGCCACACATCGAAAATCGCTTCATTTCCCCACGGAGACTTGCGAAAAAGACCCAGGTACGCCATGAACAGGTAGGCCTTCACGAAAGACAGTTTGTAGATCGCGGCCGGCCACACAATGAGCACGGTGCCGGCGAATAACCCCAAAGATGTTCCGATCAGGCGCAAGTCAATTTGCAGCGGCCGGCGTCCGACATAAGCGCAAACCGCGAGCGTGCCGATCAGAACAAAGGCGACTTCCAGAGTACAAAACGCAAGGCCTGCGGCAATCACCGATCCAAACCAATAAATACGCAGCTTTGTGTCGAGAAACTTCAGAAGGAGAAAAAGGAACACCACAGATAGCAATGCGAAAAGCTGGTGCGGAGCTAACTCAGTGGAATCGGTCGCCGCGCTGCTCGATAGGAACAGCGCAGCAGCGATGAGAGCGGCGAAAGTTCCCACACGGCCTCGCATCAGCCACAGGCATCCGCAGTAGAGGATCACCAAGGTAAGCGCGGGAACCGCCAGCATCGCCGTACGCGTCTGCCGCTCGCTCAGCCCAAGTCGAGAAACGGGAAGCAGCAAATCCAAATACAACGGCCCGTGCCAATGCCGATAAAACACAATATCGTCGCTGGCCCGGATCTGCTCGGACAAGCTCTGGTGTTCGGTCGTAACTCTGCCGCGCTCCAGACCCGTTCGCACAAATTCAGAAAGTGGCAGCGTCGGCGAGTCGGTATAATTCGCGGCAAATCCGAGAGAAGCCGCGTACATGTAATCCGCTTCGTCGTAAACATATGGGTCCGGAGCGACGTTCCGGATCATCAGTAACAGCAGCGCTGCAACCAGAATCAGAATGGCCAAAATGTGCTTCATGTCGCGGCCGTGCAGGATTTTACCTAACGGCCTTTTTCGCGGCGCTCGGCTTCCTGCGCGTCCACCACTGCGATCGCCGCGACGTTGACGATTTCGTTCACTTCCGCGCCGCGCTGCAGGACGTGCACCGGCTTCGAAAGCCCGGTGAGAATCGGACCAATCGCTTCCGCGCCACCTAGCCTTGAAAGCAGTTTATACGCAACGTTGCCGGCTTCCAGATTCGGAAACACCAGTACATTCGCTCCACCACGCAACGGACTGAACGCGTAATCATGCTCGATGATTTCCGGCGTGACGGCGGTATCAGCCTGCATCTCGCCATCCACCATCAGTTCCGGTGCGCGCTTTTTCACCAACTCGACGGCTTTGCGAACTTTGTCGGCCAGCGGATGACGCGTGCTACCGAAGTTCGAGAATGAGAGCAACGCCACGCGCGGTTTGACATTGAATCGTTCGGCGGTCTCGGCGGCCGAAATCGCGATTTCCGCGAGATCCTCCGCGGTAGGCTCAATGTTCACCGTCGCATCCGCGAAAAAGTAGATGCCGCGCTGCGTGATCATCAGATA
>DATGIH010000294.1:0-5265 GCA_035295865.1 Bryobacteraceae bacterium | reverse complement strand
GAATTGATGTTGAACGGCCTCCCCGCCAACTCGTAGATTTCCGCCGCCAGGCGTTGGATGGTCGCATCCAACTGCTCGGAGAGAACCTTGAGCTGATGAGGCTCAATGCGGATACCGGTCTGTTCGATCCGCGCCAAGACTCCGGCGAGCGGCAAATCGATGCGTTCGTAGACTTCGCGAGCTTTCGGCGCGGCATCGATTTCGGGCTTCAACCGCTCAAACAGCGTGATCGCAAGATCCGCATGTTGCTCCGCGGCCGCGCCCAGCTTGCGATCGAGGTAACGTTCGGCCAGCACCTCCGCGCCGCAGCCCGCCGGATCGGCGCAGAGCAGAAACGCGTACAGCATCACGTCGTGCTGGAAACCGCGGGCTGCAATCCCGTATTTGGCGAGCGCGAGCGTCAAGCTTTTCACGTCGTGCGCCACTTTCACACGATTCGGATCTTCGAGAATCGGCTTCAACAAATCCAGGTAGTCGGTGGATAGCGCGCGCCCCACACCAGCCTGATAAGACGCGCCGATCATCGTGAGCGGCAATCCGGCTTCATCCGAAGAATGCAGCGCGAAGGCGATGGGCGTTGCGCGATCCAGCTTCTTGAGCGACTCGGCGTACTTCGCGGCTTCTTCGGCGCCGTCGATGGCCGCATAGTCCCTCGTGTGCGCGTCCTCGGTTGGACCGGCCTCTTTCAGCAGGCTGTAGAACTCCAGCTCCCGATAAATCTTCTTGAGCTCAGCGAGCTCCGGCTCCGCGGCGATAAAGTCCGTGAGCTTGAACTCGATCGGAACCGTGATGTCGATCGTCGCGAGCTTTTTGCTCATCAGAATCTGCTCGCGATTGTTCTGCAGGCTCTCGCGATACGTCTTGCGTTCCACTTCGGCGGCATGCTCGATGGCAGCCTCCACCGATCCGAAACGCGTGATCAGATCGCGCGCGCCTTTTTCACCGATTCCCGGAGCGCCGGGGATGTTGTCCACCGAGTCTCCCATCAGCGCGAGCAGATCGGAAACCTGCGCTGGCTTCACGCCCATGAACTGCTCGGCTGTCTCCGGGTCGTACCAGATGTCTTCCTTCACGGGGTTGTACATGTGCACGCGATCGTTCACCAGTTGCAGCATGTCCTTGTCGCTCGACACGATCACCACGTCGGCCACCTCGGCCGCGCGATTCGCGAGCGCGCCGATCACGTCATCCGCCTCGAATCCGGGGAACTGCAGAATCGGGATTCGCATGGCTTCGAGCGTGGTTCGGATGTAGGGGATCTGGTCCCGCAAATCCGGCGGCATCTCGGTGCGATTGGCTTTGTATTCTTTATGCACTTCCTCGCGGAACGTTTTTCCGGATTCGAAAATCGCCGCGATGTACTCCGGCTTGTACGTTGCGCGCAGCTTCCGCACCATGTTGTGGAATATGTAGACGGCCTCGGTCGAAATCCCGGTGGTGGTGCGCATGGGCGGAGCGCCGCTGCGGGCGCGCGCATGGAAAGCCCGAAAAATAAAGCCGTAGCTGTCAATCAGAAATAGGCGCGGGCGTTTCATCTTAAGTTTCAGGATAGCTTGCGAGCGAAGCGCGGGTGATAATGTAATGCCAATGAGCGGAGCCCAACGAGTGGCGCTGGTGACCGGCGCATCCACGGGAATCGGTGCAAGCTGCGCGGGGTTTCTCGCCACGAAGGGTTTTCGGGTGTACGGTGGAGCGCGTGGAGCCGTCACCGCGCCGGGCGTGGAGCCACTGTCGCTGGACGTGACCGCTGATGCATCCGTGACGCAGGCGGTAGAGCTGGTCTTGTCTCGCGAAGGCCGTCTCGACATACTGGTGAACAACGCGGGATTCGGCATCGCTGGCGCGATCGAAGATACGTCCATCGAGGAAGCGCGCGAACAGTTCGAGGTGAACTTCTTCGGCGTTCTGCGGATGTGCCGCGCCGTGCTCCCCACGATGCGCGGCCAGAAATCCGGAACCATCGTCAACATCGGATCCATCGGCGGATTAATCGCGATCCCGTTTCAAGGTTTCTACAGCGCGACGAAATTCGCGCTGGAGGGCTTCAGCGAATCGCTGCGGCTGGAGGTACGCCCGTTCGGCATCCAGGTCGTGCTGATCGAACCCGGGGATCATCGCACCGCGTTCACCGAGAATCGCCGGGCAACGCGTGAATCACACGCGGAATCCGCCTACCACGATCGCTTCAAGCGCGCCGTCGCCCGAATGGCACAGGATGAGCAGGGCGGCCCGAGTGCGGATGGAGTGGCGAAGTTGCTACATAAGATTTTGGAAAATCCGCACCCCCGTTTGCGATACACCGTGGGTCCGCCCGCCCAGCGCGCGGCGGTTTGGATCAAGCGCCTGATGCCGTATGCGCTGATGGAAAGGATTATGCACGACTACTATGAAGGTAAACGTTGACGACTTACGCCGACACTACGCTTCGCTTTCCGATGACGCGCTCCGCGCCATTAATCGCGAGGAACTGGTGGAGATCGCGCAACAATGCTACGACCATGAGTTGTCCCAGCGCGCGCCATTAGTTAAAGCCCGCGCGGCCTCCCTACATCCGGTGGGGAGCGACCCGGAAGAAGCCTGGCACCCCGAAGCCGAAGACGTTCCGGACTGGGTGGAAGACGCGGCCTGCGCCTGCACTTTCCCCGATTACCCAGGACAGAATGCGGGCGTGGCGGCGGACGAAGCGCGGATAGCCCTCGAAAATGCCGGAATTCCGTGTTACCTGGAACAGAGGCCAGTGGAGCTCGTTGAGCCGCCACCGCCGGCGGAGAATGAGTATCGGGTCTTGGTCCCGGGCCATTTCCATCTGCAGGCAACCAGCGCGCTGGATAAAGAGATCTTCAATGCGCATAGCACGGACGCATGGCGTGCCCACTTCCAGGTACTTACCGACGACGAACTCGCCAATACGAAAATTGAGGATTTCGTAGGAGGTCTTCTTGACCTTGCCGATCGCATCACCGTGGCTTACCACGAGGAGATGACGCGCAGAGCCGAGCGAGCCGCGACTCATAAATAGGCCGCGACGCCGACCGCGACACTTGACCCCCTGGCCGGTTTCAACGTAAGATGTCCGAAACTGGTTTGTTTGAAAGGGGACCTCGCATGCTGTCTCTTCGAACCGCTTGGGTTGGTTTGATTCTTTTGGCCGCGACTGCCCTGGCGCAGAATAGCGGATCTATCACTGGAACCGTTCGTGATGCCACGGGCGCGGTCATACCCGGCGCCGAAGTGGTGCTTTCCGATTCTCAAAAGGGCATCTCGCTCAAAACATCTTCAAACTCCGACGGCAGCTATCTGGTTGCCGGATTGCCCACGGGCACTTTCAATCTAACGGTCACGGCCAAGGGATTTAAAAAATTTGAAGCCACCGGCATCATCCTACAGGTCGCGCAGAAGGCGCGCGTGGACGCTGTCATGGAACTAGGCCAGGTGACCAGCGAAGTAACCGTTCAAGGTTCGGAAGTGGCGCAGGTGGAAACTCAATCGTCCGAAATGTCGGGCGTTGTTACCGGAAAAGAGATCAGCCAGATTGTCCTCAACGGCCGCAACTTTACGCAGCTCGTGACGCTGCAACCCGGTGTCAGCAATCAGACCGGCCAGGATGAAGGAACCGTCGGCGTGGCCGGCAACGTTGCTATGAGCATCAACGGCGGCCGCACCGAGTACAACAACTGGGAAATCGACGGCGGCGACAACATGGACAACGGCAGCAACGGTACGCTGAACGTTTATCCGAATATCGATGCCATCGCCGAAGTCCGCGTGCTCACTTCAAACTACGGCGCGCAATATGGACGCAACGCTTCCGGCACCATCGAGACCGTGACGAAGTCCGGAACCAAGTCATTCCACGGCGATCTGTTCGAATTTCTACGAAACGACGATTTCAACGCGCGCAACTTCTTTAACACTACGCCGCCACTCGTTCCCGAATATAAGAAAAACGACTTCGGATTTACGATTGGCGGCCCGGTCTACATTCCCAATCACTACAACCGCAACAAAGACAAAACGTTCTTCTTCTATTCCGAGGAATGGCGGCGGGAAATCGTACCCGGCGGCACTTTCAACCAACAGGTTCCCTCTGCTGCCGAGCACCAGGGCAACTTTTCAGACGTTTGTCCGGCCGCGGGAACGGTGGTCAGCGCAGGGAGCAAGGCCAGCTTCCCAGACTGTCCTATTAACCCCGCCACCAGCGCATACTTTCCCAACAACACGGTTCCGGTGGATGTGAACGCACAGGATCTCCTAACTTTGTTGCCGCTGCCTAATCAGGGTCAAAACTATTACAACTCCGCTCCCGCTTTACCCACCCACTGGCGTGAAGAATTGTTCCGCGTGGACGAAAATTTTAGCGAAAAGCTTCGCATGTTCGTGCGATACACGCATGACTCGTGGAGTCAAATCCAGCCCACGCCCACCTGGGGAAATGGGGCTTCGTTCCCTACCGTCCAAACGAACTTCGTTGGGCCTGGTGTGAGCATGGTCGCCAACCTCACTGCCAACATTTCGCCGACTTTGCTGAATGAGTTTATGTTCAGCTATACCACGGACCACATTTTCCTCAACGCCCTGGGTCCGGTGCAGCGCCCCGCCAGCATGACGATGACCGGATTGTTTGACAACGGTTTCGGCGGCAAAATGCCCGCCGTAGGCGTATCGGGTGGAATCAATTACGATCAGGCCGGCTTCTCGCTCGACACCGGATACTTCCCCTGGAACAACGCGAATCCTACGTTTACCTATAAAGACCAGGTCAGCAAGATCGTCGGCGATCACAATCTGTACATGGGCGTTTATTTCGTCGCGGCGCAGAAGAACGAACAGAATAGCCCTTATGTCCAGGGCGTCCTCGGTTTCGATAATACGTCGCCGGTCAGTACGGGCAACGGATTCGCTGATTTCCTGACGGGGCGAATCGGTTCCTACTCTCAGACCAACGTCCAAACGAAATACTACAACCGATATAAGATCGTCGAACCTTACGTTCAAGACGATTGGCGCGTGACCAATAAACTGACCCTCAATCTTGGACTACGCATCAGCCTGTTCGGCACGTATCGCGAAAAGCAGCACCAGGCGTATAACTTCGATCCGGCCCTTTATAATCTGGCATCCGCGCCCAAGATCGACGTTGATGGATCGGTCACTGGTCAGGCCGGCGCCATTATTCCGGGCAGCGGCAATCGCTTCACTGGTCTCGTGCAGTGCGGAGTCAACGGTGTTCCGGCCGGCTGCATGAAGGGGCATCTTTTCAATGCC
>DATGIH010000293.1:0-13916 GCA_035295865.1 Bryobacteraceae bacterium | reverse complement strand
AGCTAAGCTACAATCGAATTGTTCCTCCCCCGCTGGTTTCTCGATGTCATTCGTACACCTGCATTGCCATACCGATTATTCGCTGCTGGATGGAGCTTGTGAAATCGGGCGGTTGATGGATCTGGTGGTCCGTCAAAAAATGCCCGCCGTGGCGATTACCGATCACGGAAATCTGTTCGGCGCCGTCGAGTTCTATCATCAGGCGAAAGCGCGCGGCGTGCATCCGGTGATCGGGTGCGAAGTTTATGTCGCGCCCCAAGGACACGCGTCTCGCAGCGCTGCCGGACGCAGCAATCATCTGGTGCTGTTGTGCGAAAACCAGGAAGGCTATCGCAATCTGGCGCGGCTGGTTTCCGCCGGGTACCTGGAAGGTTTTTTCTACAAGCCGCGCATTGATAAAGAGCTGCTGGCGCGCCATTCCAAAGGCCTGATCGCGCTTTCGGGATGTTTGAGCGGCGACATCAACCAAGCCCTGCTCGACGAACGCTACTCCGATGCGAAAAAGCTGGCGCTCGAATATGTGGAGATCTTCGGCAAGAAGAACTTCTTTCTCGAACTTCAGAATCATGGGTTGGATCAGGACGAGACTCTGATCCCGCAACTGGCCAAGCTTGCAAAAGAAACAGGCATTCCGCTGGTTGCAACCAACGACGCACACTATTTGCGGAAGGAAGACGCGCGCGCACACGAAGTCTTGCTGCAAATCCAGACCGGAAAAACGATGAGCGATCCGCACCGCATGCGTTTCGCGCAGCCGGAGTTCTATCTCAAAACGCGCGAGGAAATGCTGGCAATGCTCGGCGGTTTCGAAGACGCTGTAGACCGCACCAGCGAAATCGCGGAACGCTGCCGAGTAAGTTTGGAGAAAGCCGCGGAGTCGGTTCCGCGCTTCAAAGTTCCACCGACGGAGACGCTCGATACGTATTTCGAGCTGCAAGTGCGCGAGGGATTCGAGCAGCGGCGGATGCGGCTGGAAGCATTGCTCGATTTGGGTGCGCTCAAGCATCCGCTGGCGGATTACGCCGAGCGCCTGGACGCCGAGATCCGTGCGATTCAGCAACGCAAGTTGGCTGGATATTTTCTGATTGCCTGGGATTTCGTCCGCTTCGCGAAATCGAGCGGGATTCCGGTGGGTCCGGGACGCGGCGCCGCAACCGGGAGTCTGGTCTGCTACGCGCTGCAGATCACCGACATCGATCCGTTGCAAAACGGCTTGCTTTTCGAGCGATTCGTGAATCCGGGCGGCGGCTTGCCGGATTTCGGCATCGATCTGCAAACCCGCGGCCGCGCGGAAGTAATTCAATACGCCGTTCAAAAATACGGCCGCGAGAATGTCGCGCCAGTAGCCAGTTTTGGAACGCTCAGCGCTCGCATTGCGCTGAAAGAAGCCGGCCGGGCGCTGGACGTGAGCTACGCGGACGTGGATCGCATCGCGAAGCTTCTGCCCTCGCAACCAGGCAAGTTGAAGGACGCCGTTGTGCAGGTTCCTGCGATCGCGGAGGCCGCGCGCAAAGATCCCAGGCTGCAAGACAGGTTGCAAGAAGTGCTGGAAGTCGCGCAGCAACTGGAGGGCATGGTTCGCGACGCAGCGCAGCATGCCGCGGGAGTGGTGATTTCGGCCGCGCCGCTCCAGGATCAAGTTCCGCTTTACAAAACGAGCGATGACGAAATTGTCACGCAGTTCGACATGGCGTCTTTGGAGAAGCTCGGGCTGTTCAAGCTCGACTTCTTAGGGTTGACTACGCTCGACATCATCCAAGACGCGACGGCGCTGATAGAGCAAAATCACGGCGTGAAGCTGAAAGTGGACGAGCTGCCGTTAAACGATCGCGCGGCCTATCGGGTTTTTTGCAACGGGCACACCGGAGGTATTTTTCAATTCGAAGCGCACGGTTTGCGGGAAGTTCTCCGGAAATACCAGCCGTGCAGCTTGGAAGATTTGTGCGCGCTGAACGCGCTCTATCGGCCGGCCGATGCGCAAGCCGGACTGCTCGATCAGCTCATCGACAGCCGGCATGGCCGCAAGCCCATTTTGCATGGCGTGACCGCCGTGGATGAAATCCTGAAGGAAACGCATGGAGTGATCGTGTATCAGGAGCAGGCGATGGAGATCGCCCATCGCGTGGCCAGATATACGCTAGCCGAGGCGCACACGCTGCGCGGATTGCTTGCGAAAGGAAATGTTGATCAGGAGCAGCGCGCGCGTTTTCTGGACGCCGCTCCCGAACACGGCGGCAAAGTTCTGGATCTTCTTGCCAGGAGCGCTCCCTACGTTTTTCCCAAGTCGCAGTCGGCGGCATACGGATTTCTGGCTTACGTCACAGCCTATCTGAAGGCGCGCTATCCGCTGGAATTCATGTCGGCGCTGCTGACGTCGGAGATGGGAGCGGCCAGCAGGATCGCGAAACACATCGACGAATGCCGCGAGATGGGGATTGCGGTACTTCCGCCGGATGTCAACTTCAGCGGCAAGGATTTCAAGCCCGACGGTTCGGGCATTCGGATGGGCCTTTGCGCGGTGCGCGGGATTACCCAAGACATCGCGGATTCGATTATCGAAGCGCGGAAAGCGGGCGCCTTCCAATCGATTTTCGACTTCTGCGAGCGCCTGGATCTGGGGTCGCAGAACCGCCGGATTCTCGAAAATCTGATCAAATGTGGCGCTCTGTCGAGTCTGGGCGGAAATCGCGCGCAGTTGACCGCAATCATCGACAGCGCGCTCGAGAGCGGCCAGCGGGCATCGCAGGATCGGGAATACGGACAGGTGGGGTTGTTCGGCATGGCGGAAGAGGCGGGCCCCAGCGATCATGGATTGCCCCCACTTCCCGATTGGAGCGCGCAGCAGAAGCTGGCGAGCGAAAAGGAAGTGCTCGGCGTTTACGTGACCGGCCATCCATTGGATGAGCACGCCGCCAAAGTGTCCGAGCTCGCCACGCATTCCACCGACAATCTGGAAGGCCTGGAGCGCGGCGCCGAAGTGGCAATTTGCGGCGTTCTGACCAACATCCAGCGCAAGCGCAATAAAGACGGCAAATTGTGGGCGTCCATGAATCTGGCGGATCGCACCGGGCGCGCGGAAACGATGGTCTTCAGCACGCAGTTCGACCGGTTGCAGGCGTCGCTGATAGAAGGCAAAGCGGTGCTGGTGCGCGGTTTGATTCTGCCCGAAGACAATGCACCGCCCAAGATCTCGGCACAGGACATCATTCCGCTGGATGTGGCGCGTGTGAACCTTCCATCTTTAATTTCTATCCGCGTGGCGGTGGGAGTGAATGGAGCCGTGGATAAGGCCGAGGAGCTGAATCAACTGTTCGCCAAGAAGAGCGGCAATACCGAGGTGCGGCTGCGGCTTGAGAAACCGCGCGACTTTTCCGTTATCCTGGATGTGACGCGTAAAGTGCGCCCGGACAAGGAATTTTGGGCGGAAGTGGAACGGATTTGCGGGCCGGAATCGCTGGAAGTGCTGGCGAACTAACCCGCGCGGCCCAGGTTTGGGGTCGAGCGTCACAACCCGAATGGAAGACAACCCAGCCTCACAGCTAAGCGAGACCAGCGCCGCGCCATCCGCTCCCACCACTGCGAACACGGCAGTGAATGAAACCTGGGCGCGGGTGCAGTTGGCGCGTCATCCCAAACGGCCGCACACGCTCGATTACATCAGCCGGATCTTCACCGGATTCTCGGAATTGCATGGCGACCGGGCTTTCGCCGACGATGCGGCTATTGTAGGGGGAATGGCATCCTTCGACGGGCGGCCCATCATGGTGATCGGTCAGCAGAAGGGCCGGGATACCAAACAGAAGCTGCATCGCAACTTCGGGATGCCGAAACCGGAGGGCTATCGGAAAGCGCTGCGCCTGATGCGGATGGCGGACAAATTCCAGCGCCCCATCGTGACGTTTCTGGATACTCCCGGCGCTTATCCGGGGATCGATGCCGAGGAGCGCGGACAGGCGGAAGCGATCGCGGTGAATTTGCGCGAGATGTCGCGGCTGGGGGTTCCCATCATCACGATCGTCATCGGAGAAGGCGGCAGCGGGGGAGCGTTGGGGCTGGGCATCGCCAATCGCGTTTATATGCTGGAAAACGCCTACTACAGTGTGATTTCGCCCGAAAGCTGCGCGGCCATTATTTACCGCGATTCGGGCAAAGCTCCCGAAGCAGCCGAAGCACTGCGTCTCGCGTCGGCGGATTTGCTGGCGCTGGGATTAATTGACGGAATTATTTCCGAGCCTGCGGAAGGCGCGCACACGGATGCCGACAAGGCCGCTGAGTTCGTCCGCGACGCCATTCGCAGCGCGCTGCACGACTTAACTTCCCGGACGTCCGGGGAGCTGATCGACGATCGTTATGCTAAATTCCGCCGCATGGGGAATTTCTTCGCCGACAGCCAGGGCGCATGAATAAGAAACTGGCGCTCGCGATCGTAATCGTGGTGGGAGTGCTGCTGGTCGGATACATGTTCTACTCGAGCACCAACAACGTGCGCTACCGCGTGGAAGTTTGCGTGGCGTTTCAGGGAAGAACTTCCTGCCGGACGGCGCGCGCCGATGACCAGGAGCATGCACTGCGCAGCGCGCAAAACAACGCGTGTGGGCTGATTGCATCGGGCGTGACCGACACGATGCAGTGCGAGCATGCTACTCCCACCAGTGTGAAATGGTTGGAAGTAGGTAAATAAGAAGGACTCTTGGTTTGAGGAATACTTCTTTTAGAAGTATTTTTCTGCCAACTCCGGTTTCGCTTCTACGGCCTGCTGCCAGCAGCTCTTGGCTTCTTCTTCCTGGCCCAATGCTTTGAGAGCGTGGCCCAGATTCAACAGGGCCTCGGCGAATCCCGGTTTTTCGTCCGCCGCGCGGCGGTAGGTACGGGCGGCGTCTTCGTAGAGGTTCGATTTTTCCAGCAGCACTCCGATATTAAACGCCAATTCAGGCATCGGCTCGCCCAGTTCCTGGAGTTTGGATTCAGCGTCCAGCGCCTGGATGTAATCGCCCATGTCCACACTTAGAGCGGCGAGCGCACGCAGCGCGTCGGTGGATTTTGGATGACAAGATATCGCTTGCGTAAGCGAATTCTTGGCGGCTTCCAAATCGCCCGTTCGCCATTGAGCTTGGCCCAGGTTCACCAGCGCTTCCAGCCAATCGGGGCGCTGGCTCACGCAGTTGCGGAATGGCTCAATGCTTCCGGCATAGTCGCCACGCAGCAGGCGGAAATAACCCAAACGGAACCAGGCATCCACGCGTTCCGGTTCGTTCTCCACCACCTTTTCGATGCACTTCTCCGCTTGTTCGGGACTGCCCTGTTTTTCGTAGAGATGGCTTAGATTCCATAGCGCTCCGGTGTGAGCAGGCTGAATCTGAAGCGCCCGCTCATAGGCCTTGCGGGCGCCGGGAATGTCCCCGCGTTCTTGCAGCGTCGTGCCGAGATTGGCGTAGGCAACATCGCTTTCCGGCTGCAGCTTGATGGCCTCGGAATACGCTTGGCCGGCCTGTTCCATCCGGTTGGTTTTTTGGTACGCCACGCCCAGGTTGAACCACGCTTCGTAGGATTTCGGAGCTACTTTCGCCAGTTGGGCGCCATGCGTTGCCGCAGCCTTAAAATCGCCTCGGGCGATCGCGGCGGCCGTTAGTCCCTCCAGGCCGGCTTTGGCGCCCGGACGGGCTTTCAGCAGTTTTTCGCAGTATTCGCGGACTTTTCCATCGTCGGATTTGGCTAGTGCAATGCCCACCAGATTGGTCAACAGCTCTACGTTGCCATTATTGGAGGGAAGCAGCTTCGAGTACAGCTCCATGGCTTCGTCGGTGCGGCCCAGCATCTGCAGGGCAACCGCCTTTCCATAGAGCGCGTTATCGTATTCCGGCTTAATGACCAGGCACTCTTCGAAAGATTGCAGCGCTTCTTCCGCGCGCTGGAGATGGAGCTGGCAGATGCCCAATCCCAAGGTCGCTTCCGCCAGATTCGGCGAAGTTTCTTTGGCTTTTCGGAACGCATCGAGCGCGGGTTCATAGCGCCGCAGTTTTTCCAGGCACAGTGCGGTGTTGTAGAGGCCGGCCCGATGGTTCGGATACGCCGCCAGTACTTTGGCGTAGCTATCCAGCGCCGCTTCATACTGGCCCAGCTGAAATTCGAGATGTGCCTGTGTCCAATCCAACTCGGGCAGCGCTTCCCCGTTCTCGATGGCGGTTTTGATCTCGCGTAAGGCCTGTTCGGTCTTGCCTTCCATGTTCAGCGTCAACGCCTTTACCAAAGCGGCGGATTGAACGGCGCGTTTCTTGCTCTGTGGATCGACGACGTCGTGGCGCGCCAGAGCCTCCACCAATTCGTCATCTACGAACCACAGCCATTGATCGTTGGTTTGTTCCATGGAAGTTTTCTCTGCCTGCAACCTTTTCAATTCTTGCCTCCGGTCAGATAAAAAATACCCGTCGACTTGATGCGCGCGCGTTCCGCCCGCTCGTTCAAGAAGCCGACGCCACCCGACTTGAGTTGTTCATCCGTCCATACATCCACCTGCTGGCCTTGAATGTAGGTGCTGAACCTGGAGCCCCGGACATCCTGCCGGACAGTGAATACGGTGTCATTTCTTGCGGCCAGATCCAAAGGAACGCGGCCGATTTCGCGCTCGTGTCCCTGGATCACGACATATTTGATGAGCGCGAACTTAGGCGACAGGCCGGGCGTCACGATGGCCAGCTTCATCGCGTAGTAGTTATAAGGGTCGAGAGCGCGGAACACCCAACCGAGGCTCTTGCTGTCGATTTCGCCCTGGAATTCGATGCGATAGTCGGACAGCTTCAGCGACGGCCGGTAAATCGTAATTTGGCGTCCGGCGTTGGAGCCGTTGGTATCGCCGCCCCAACCCTGCACCCACCCGCCTTCGCCCATCATGATGCTGGGCCCCGCGGTATCTTCGCCGGTAGACACGGGAGCCGAAGCCGGCACACGCGTTTTGTTGCTCACGCTGTAGAACACACCGCCTGCTGTTACAACCAACAGGATCGCGAGGATTAACTTGCCTTTGAGCGATCCGATAAAGGAAACGTTTTTGCCCGTTTGGATCGAAGCAAAACTGGGCATGTTTTCTTCGACGGGTTTTTCCGCCTGATCTTTTTCCTTTTCTTTCGCGGCAGGCGGCGGAGTTGTTTTTGCGGTCTCTTTGGGGTCCCGCGGCGCGTTCGATTGTTTCGCAGGCGCCGGTGTCACCGTCCCGCTCGCCTTGCCCTTTACCGGCGGCTGCTGAGGCTTCGCTGTTTGCACGGGTTTAGCCGGCTGCGCTGGTTTGGCGGGTTGCGCCGGTTTGGTCTGGCCCGGTTTTACGGTCTGCACAGTGGGCGGCGATTTAACGGGCCCGGCAGACTGCTTCGGCGCCGGAATCTGCGATGCACGGCTTTCCGGTTTTGCAGGCGCGGCTGGAGCCGCCGGAGCTTTCGGTTTCGGTTCCGCGGCAGGCGGATTCGCCGTTGCCGGAGCTGACGCCTGTACTGTGCTGGATTGCGGAGAAAATCCCGGCGGCGTCTTGGCGACTTTGGGCCGCATCGGAAGCGCCTTCAGCTTGGGCATTTCAAGCGTGATATTGATCAGCGGCTTCGCGTCTACGGCCAGAGACGGTTTCGGCGGAGCGAATGTCTTCCAGGGCAGCTCATACAACTCGTGAGCCGAACGCGGGACCCTGCTTTGACTAGGCTCAGCAGAAACATCGATGGTCTCGGTGGAAGGTTCCGCGACAGGCGGGGCGATCGCATTTTGTCCGGGAGTTTCGACCACTTCCAGGTCGGCGCCCGCGCTTTCCGCTTCAGGTTTCTCTGACTCCTCTGCGAACTCGGCTTGCTGCTGTTCGGCGAGGTCCTGATGGAGCTTGGACAGCGCTTCCAGCACTTCGCGCGGCGAACTGGGGTCCTCCGATTCGGCCAGCGCGCTCTCGTCCACGGAATGATGTCCGTTGGAAGGCGCCAGCATTTCGTCGGCCCAGGGTGCGATGAGAACGATGTCGGAATCCGCGGAAGGAAAATCGATTCCGGACGGATATAGGTTCAGAAGGGAAGAGTTCTGAAATGCGATGCGCACCGGAAAGCGCAGAGCTCCGTTTGAGGTGTTCTGATGATTGCCATCCGACGCAGTGACGCGAATATCCAAATGAATCGGCGTCGCGGAAGGAAATTTTCGAGCGGGGGCTACCGCGGCGGCGAAGGGCACATCGCGGAGAGCTTGCGCGGCAGGAAAATCCGCAGGGGCAGAGAGAACATCCATCGCCCGCAGCGCGGGCCCTTGTGTAGCCGCACCAATCGCGAGCGGCACCAATTCAGCCGCGGGCAGTGTAGACAGCGGGTCGATTTCGCTTGCTGTATGCGCCGGCGAAGAGCTTGCGAACGCATGCCCGGAAAGCGCGCCGAAATTTACGGCGCCCTGTGCGAATTCAAGCGGGACGGCGTCCGCGGCCCCGGCAGGAATTTCCAGCGATCCGGCCGATGGGCCGGCTATCGAAACCAGACTTCCGAATGACAATCCAAAAGACTGACTTGGAGCCAGCCACGCGGGCGTTGCCGGAAATGGCACGACCTCGGACCAGGGTTCCACGTAAGGCGGTTGGTCGTCGATGGCGCACGATGCGGGAATTTCCATCGAAAAGACGGTAACTTCCGGCGGGGCTTCTTCTGCGGGCGCTTCTTCTACAAATGCTTCTTCAACAGGCGATTCTTCGACAGATGCTTCTGCAACAGGTAATTCGGGCGCTACTTCGGGAGGTCTCTGAGCCCATTGCGGCTTGAAGGTTTCGATCTCTTCTTCGGCGGACGCTGCCTCCGCAGCCACGGGGCGAGCCGGTTCTTCGACTGCCGGAGCATAGATCACGCGGCCACCGCGGACCGCCCCTCGAGCGGGCTGAGGCGCTGCTTGCGGCGGGGGCGTTGGTTCGCTGGCACTCAATGCGCGGCGTCGCGAAGCGCCGGGCGGGAGCGGTTGTCCCAAACCTTCGCTCGGCAAAGGCGCGGGCGCCTTGGGATGCGTTGTTTTTATCTCCCCCGGTTTTGACTGGGCCTGCAGTAAGCGGCTGAGCGCAAGGCGGTTGTATTCCTCCTGGTAGCTTTGTTTGTGGGCGTCGGAACAGAACTCGCCGCCGCCCGTGAGCCTTTTCAGCAGCGCCAGTTGCTTTCCGCAGTACAGGCAACGCATATTTTTGTAATCGGCTCTTGGGCGGGAAATCCTTAAGGCCAACAACAGGTGTTCGTATACGGTAAAGCTCTTATCCACAGGTTCTAAGGCGACTGCACTACAACTTCAGGCGAATCCGCAGCAATCGGTCCCGGCTTTCGGCTACGGTTAGGCCACGCAACTCACTCCGGGAAAAGTGAGAAGCGCGGACCATAGTCCCGCACAATTTTTCTGAAATTAGTGTGTTTGCCGCAAAGGATATCTAAAGTTGCCGCCTTATCGGACGATCTACCAAACAGAGCATGTTGGGAAGCCGGAAGTAGAAAGCCAGTCAGACCGGAGTGCCCATCAAATCGTACTGTTTTGATGGCCAAGTCTTTCTGCCTCGCATCGGCTGAAGGTTTGTAGCCGTTTAAGGAGAGAGGATCATGGTGAAACAAGAAGCATTGAAGAATCAATTGGAAACGCTCCGCAACTCGATACCGGAGCTGCGCGGCGTGTTACTCGCCTCCAATGAAGGTTTACCGGTGGCGCATTCGCTTTCCAACGGCACAGATCCCAATCGCGTGGCTGCGATGGCGGCGGCTGCTTCCAGCCTGGGACGCCGTATTAGCGAGAGCATGGCGACCGGCGGACTGTCGGAAGTGAGCGTCCGCGGTGACGAAGGCGTCCTGTTCGTCTATGCGGCCGGCACCAAAGCGGTCCTGGCGGTGATGGGTCCGATGGGATCCAACGCTGGTTTGATCCATCTGGAAGCGCGGAACGTCGCGAAAGAGATCGGTGATCTGATCTAGTTTCAGAGACATACATCCCCACCCGCATATTACTGTTGACATCCAACAGGACCTGGCTTAAACTCCTTCTGTAGACATACAAAAGGAGCTTCCATGGGCCAGTCCAAATCCGACGTGCTGCAAGGCACGCTGGATCTCATGATCCTCAAAACGCTCGATACCCTGGGCGCCATGCACGGCTGGGGCATCGCGCAACGCATCCGCCAAGTCTCGGAAGATCTTCTTCAGTTAAATCAGGGTACGCTTTATCCGGCGCTGCTCCGTGTGGAGCAAAAGGGCTGGATCGCCTCCGAGTGGAAAGTCACCGAGAATAATCGCCGCGCGAAATATTATGCGCTGACTCCGGACGGCAAAAAGCAACTGGAAGCGGAAAAGCTCGAGTGGGAACGATTCGCAGGTGTGATGGCCCGCATGTTGAACGCGACGGAATAGACAGCGGCACTAGAGGAAACGACATGACCTGGCTCCGAGTGTTCAGCGCCCGCATCCGAGCGATGTTAAACGCGCGCCGTTTGGATCGCGAACTGGAAGAAGAGCTGCGTTCGCACATCGAGATGGAAACCGAGGCGAACATCGGGCGCGGCATGTCTCCGGCGCAGGCGCGGCGGCAAGCGTTGCTCGAATTTGGGGGCATCTCGCAGACAGCCGAACTTTATCGCGAAGGCCGGACCATCGCTTGGCTGGAAGCGCTCGGGGAAGACGTCAGGTTCGCGTTGCGCGGTTTTGCACGAGCGCCCGGGTTCACCGCCGTGGCCATTCTCTCGCTCGGACTGGGTATCGGTGTCAACGTTGCAATTTTCAGCATGATCAACATGCTACTGTTGCGGCCGCTCCCGGTGCCGGATGCAAGCCGTTTGGTGGTTTTAGGCTCGCAGCAAAAGGGCGGCTTTCCGATGCCGGCTTTCGCTTACGCCGATTATCGCGATATCCGTGAGCAAACGGCGGCCACGTTTTCCGGGCTACTGGCGTATTACGCCGGCCTGGACGGCCTGAGTGCAGAGGGCCACGCGGATCGCATCATGACGCATTACGTGACGGGCAATTACTTCACGCTGCTCGGATTGCAACCGGCCCTTGGCCGCGTGATCCTGCCCTCGGAAGGAAAGGTGGAGGGTGCGGATCCGGTGCTGGTGCTGGGCTACTCATTTTGGAAGGCGCGGTTTGCGAGCGATCCGAATGTGATTGGAAAGAAAGTGCTGATCAACGGACATCCGGTAACGGTGGTCGGTGTTGGTCCTCGCAATTTTCACGGCGTGCAGGCGCTGGTGGATATTCAAGCTTTTCTTCCGTTGAGTTTGGCATCGAGTTCGGCGGGATTTCCCAGCCTCTCGGACATCCGCAGCATCCGAAACCTTTATGTAATGGGGCGCCTCGCGCCCGGCGTCAGCTTAGATCAGGCGCAAAGCAAACTGAAAATTGTTTCGCAGCACCTTGCGGCGGATCATCCAAACGATTTGGCCGGAGTTACGATTACCGCGCAGCCACAAATATCCGGCAAGATTCCGAACGGCGAAGGATTGCCGGCGGCGGCCGCGTTTTTTCTAGCGATGGCTGCGCTGGTGTTGGTGCTCGCCTGCATCAACCTGGCAAATCTCCTTATGGTGCGGGCCGGCGCGCGCCAAAAAGAGACCGCGATGCGCGCTGCGCTGGGTGGATCGCGCATTCGTCTGGTCCGGCAGTTTCTCACAGAAAGTTTTTTGCTCACGATTTTCGGCGCGGTTACCGGCGTGTTCTTGAGTGTCTGGACGTGCAGCGCGCTGGGAACACTCAAGGCGCAAGGGGTTCCGCTTTACTTGGACTTGAGCTTCGATGGCCGGGTGTTGGCATTCACGGCCGGAGCGTCCATTTTTGCAGGTCTGATGCTGGGTCTGATACCGGCGCTACGCGGATCGCGAACGAATCTCGCGGTCCTGGCGCGTGACGGCGGGCAACGCCTTTCGGGAAGCCGCCAACGGATGCGCAGCGTGTTGGTGATGGGACAAGTAGCGGCATCCTTCGTGCTGCTGCTGGTTGCCGCGTTGCTAATCAACAGTCTTGAAATCACGCGGCGGACGGACCTCGGCTTCGATCCCCACAACATCGCCAACTTCAGCATGGATCCGCATCATGTCGGATACAACGAAACGCAAGGGCGGCAGTTTTACCAGGAACTTCTGCGGCGTGTGCGCGGGTTGCCCGAAGTGGAATCCGCGGGCATCGCGATTAGCGGCCCGCTCAGCCCGATTATTCTTCCGATGCAGGTGCAGCCGGAAGGGTATGAGTTTCCAAAAGGCCAATCCGCGCCCACGGTATTCTACGACATCGTGTCCCCCGGATTCTTTCAAACACTTCGCATTCCCTTGGTACGCGGCCGTCAGTTCCGCTCATCCGATAACCAGAATGCACCGCTGGTGGCAATGGTCAACCAGGCGCTGGCGGACCGCTATTGGCCGGGACAGAATCCGATCGGAAAGAAGATTCTGCGCACGCCGGACCCAACGCATTGGCTGGAAGTGGTGGGTGTGTTGAAGGACGTTCGGTACCTGGCAGTCCCCGAACTGCGGCAGCCCTACGTGTTTTTTCCGTTTGAGCAGAGCTACGTGCCGATCCAGACGCTGCGCGTGCGCTATCGCGGCGCCACGGACACCGCAATGGCGGAAGTCCGCAAGGAAATCGCAAATCTCGCGCCGGGACTGCCGGTCGCCGGCATGGAGACGATGCGACAGCAGATCGAAAGCTCGGCGGGATTCGTGGGGTTGCGGCTGGAAACGGGTTTCGCGACCGTGCTGGGCTTGCTGGGGCTGGCGCTCGCGCTGCTTGGGATCTACGGCGTGGTCTCTTACACGGCGGCGCAGCGAACGCACGAGATCGGCGTTCGGTTGACGCTGGGCGCATCGGCGCACGATATCCGGAAGCTGGTTCTTGGCAGGGGATTGCTGATCATCTGCATCGGTCTGCCTGCCGGCCTCCTGCTGGCTTTTGCCACAGCTCCAATTTTGCGCTCTCTTTTGCCGGGCGTCAGAGCCACGGATCCGTGGATGCTCTCGATGCTGATTGTGTTGCTGTCGTCGGTGACGTTGGTTGCTTGTTACATTCCGGCGCGGCGGGCGATGCGGGCGGATGCTTCCAGCGCCCTGAGAAACGAATAAGGAGACTGCATGAACCCGGATTGCGTGGCCGGTTTGACTGGCGTTAGTAAGAAATTTGGAAAACTCGTCGCGCTGGATGGGTTGGATTTGGAAGTCCGGCGCGGAGAGCTGTTTGCGGTGCTGGGTCCTAATGGAGCGGGAAAGTCCACTGCGATTTCCATCATGCTGGGGCTGCGGCGGCCCGATTCCGGTACTGTTTCCATGTTCGGTGAATCGCCGCAGAACCTGTCGGCGCGGCGCAACGTCGGCGTGATGATGCAAGAAGTAGCGCTGGCGCAGGAATTGCGCGTCCATGAGCAAATCGATCTAGCATCGAGCTACTATCCGGATCCTCTGACGGTGAATGAAGTTCTGGAACTGACGCGCACTGCTCCGCTGCGCGATCGTCCTTACGGAAAGCTTTCCGCCGGGCAGAAACGCCAGACGCAATTCGCGGTGGCGGTGTGCGGGCGTCCGAAGCTGCTGTTTCTGGACGAACCGACGGTCGGGCTGGATATTCAAGCGCGCGAGACGATGTGGAACGTGCTGCGTCGTCTTGTGTCGCAAGGTTGCTCTATCGTGCTGACCACGCACTATCTGGAAGAAGCCGAAGCGCTGGCGGATCGCGTGGCGGTGTTGGCGCGCGGCCGAGTGATCGCGTCGGGTACTGTGAGTGAAATCCGCGCGCATGTAGTACGGAAGCATGTC
This sequence comes from Bryobacteraceae bacterium, assembly GCA_035295865.1. GTDB lineage: Bacteria > Acidobacteriota > Terriglobia > Bryobacterales > Bryobacteraceae > Palsa-89. The sequence continues at coordinate 160 of DATGIH010000293.1, read as the reverse complement.
AGTTGCCGGACCACGGTGGCCGTCCACGAAGTGAAAAGCTGGCCGGGAGTGGAAAACGTGGTGAGCGATCCACAGCGAATGCAGATTACGGCATCGAACGCGGAAGATGTGGTGCGCCGGTTGCTGGCAGCCGACGCGGAACTGGAATCGCTCGAAGTGC
>DATGIH010000292.1:0-7749 GCA_035295865.1 Bryobacteraceae bacterium | reverse complement strand
GGCGTCCGCTACGCGAGCTTCTGCCGGCGGACTTGTACGAACAGCTGGAGCACGCCCGCGGCGAATCGCACTTTCACAACATTTATAAATTCGTACTGAGAGAGCGCGATGCAACCATGAACATCGCCACCGCGCCGCTGCTCTCACGCGAAGGAGACCGCATCGGGCGGCTGATTATTCTGGACGACATCACCGATCGCGCGGAACTTGAACGCCGTCTGATTCAGGCCGATAAACTGAGTTCCATCGGACTGCTGGCAGCGGGAGTCGCGCATGAGGTGAATACGCCACTGGCCGTGATCTCCACCTACGCGCAGATGCTGGCGAAGCAAATTTCAGGCGACGCTCAGAAGGCCCCGTTGCTTGAGAAGATCGCGCGTCAGACTTTCCGCGCCAGCGAAATCGTGAACTCGCTGCTGAATTTTTCACGGACTTCGCCGATCGAATTCGTGCCGCTCGATCTCAACAAAATCGTTCGCGAAACCTTGACGCTGGTCGAACACCAGTTCGCCACCGCGGGCATTCAGGTGGAACTGGTTCTCGACGATACCCTGCCCCGTATTCGAGCCAATTCCGGAAAACTCCAGCAGGTATTTCTGAATCTGTTTCTGAACGCGCGTGACGCGATGGAGTCCGGCGGCCGGCTGACTGTCAGCACGTTTACCCGCTCTGGCGCTTACGGCAAGCGCTCTGTACGCGTGACCGTCGGCGACACGGGCACCGGCATCGCGCCCGAAAATATCGCGCGTCTGTTCGATCCCTTCTTCACGACCAAGGGCACGCGCAAGGGCACAGGGCTCGGTCTTTCGGTCAGTTACGGCATCGTCCGCGAGCACGGAGGCGAAATCGACGTCGAAAGCGAGTTGGGAAAGGGCGCGCGATTCGGGCTCACCTTCCCCGAACTCGCGAGTTCAGACGCGCCACTGCCCGAAAGCCCCCGGCCGGAGCTGGTACCGGTACGCACAGAGATTCCCGCAGCCGCTACCGCGGCGGTCGCCGCGACGAGCATTTCCGCCCCCGCTCCTGTTCCAGCGATGCACATGGCCCAGTCTGACAGTGTTATTCGTTAAGCATGGCCAGCGCGATCGCTAATCTTCCTCCTGACGTTCTGGACCCCGAAATCTCGCGCGGGCGAATTCTGGTCATCGACGATGAACCCGACATTCGCGAGAGCCTGGAGGCTTTGCTTTCCCAGGAAGGCTACCGCGTGGAGCTGGCGGCAAACGCCACCGAGGGCCTCAAGCGCCTGGAGGCCAGCGCCTACGACATGGTCCTGCTGGACCTGATGATGCCGGACAAGAGCGGGCTACAGGTGCTGGATGAGGTTCGCGCACGGGATCTCGAGACCCCGATCTTCATGATCACGGCCTACGGCTCGGTGGAGGTCGCGGTGCAGGCGCTGAAGCACGGCGCCAGCGATTATTTCTCCAAGCCCTGGGATAACGAGAAGCTGCTGATCGAGATCGATCGCATGATCTCGAAACGCAGCCTGGAGCGCGAGAATACCGAGCTCAAACGCGCCCTCAAGCAGCGCTACAGTTTCCCGAATATCGTCGGCAAAAGCGAGCGCATGCTCAAAATTCTGGATCTGGTCGGTCAGGTGGCTTTGAGCCGCGCGACCATCCTGATCACCGGCGAGACGGGAACCGGCAAAGAACTGATCGCCAACGCGATCCATGCGCATTCAGCGCGCGCGGAGCATCCCTTTGTGCCGGTGCATTCCGGCTCCGTGCCGCCGGATCTGCTCGAATCCGCGCTGTTCGGGCACGTTCGGGGGGCTTTTACCGGCGCGATGGCCTCGCGCAAGGGCTATTTCGAAACCGCTAATCGCGGCACCATTTTCTTCGACGAAATCGGCACCATTTCTGTAGAGACGCAGACCAAGCTGCTGCGCGTGATTCAGGAACGCGAGTTCATGCCAGTGGGATCGGCCGAAACGATCAAGGTGGACGTGCGCATCGTGGCGGCGACCAACGCGGATCTCAAGAAGCTGGTGGAAGAGGGGAAGTTCCGCGAGGATTTGTACTACCGGCTCAACGTAATCAACCTTGTACTGCCTTCGCTGCGGGAGCGCAAGGAAGACATCCCTTCCCTGGTGGATCATTTCTTTACCAAATATTGCCGCGAAAACGAAAAGTTTCTGAACGACCGGTTGTTTTTTGAACCGGACGCGATGCAGATCCTGATGGACCATTCCTGGCCCGGCAATGTTCGGGAACTCGAAAACGTCGTCGAGCGCGCGGTAGTGCTAGCTTCCCAACCCGCCGTGCCCGCCGACGTGCTGCCCGAGCATTTGCTCGAGTCTCGCGGCCTGCGTATTCGCCGCGATGAGAGTGGGCATTTGGCATCCGACGCGTCTCTATTTGAGGTCGTCGCGGATTACGAGCGGCGTAAGATCATCGAGCAGCTCGAAGCCTCCGACGGGAGTCAAACCGCCGCGGCGGAAGCTTTGCGCATCCCACTGTCCACGCTAAATCAGAAGATCAAGCGCCTGAACATCGAGATTCGCAAGCGCAGCGCGGGCTGATTATCCTGCCTGCGTTAGAGTAAAAGAATATGCTCTCAGCGACGCAAACAGCCACGGCGGAGCTCCGCTGTTTTAATCCCTCCTGCCGCGCGCAGTATGCCATTAGCGATGTCCTCTACAATTGCCCCAAATGCGGCGAACTGATCGAGACCACGTACTCCGGGTTGAATCCGCAACCGGAGTCGCTGCGGCGGTTGTTCCGGGATCGGCGTGCGAGCAATGCTCCGCTCGACCAGAGCGGTGTCTGGCGCTACCGTGAGCTATCGCCCTTCCTCAACGACTACGCCCATGTGGTCACGTTGCGCGAAGGAAACACGCCTATGCTGGATGCGCCGCTGGCAGCCGAATACGGCGGCTTGAAGCGGATCGCGTTCAAGCATCAAGGATTCAATCCCACCGGTTCGTTTAAGGACAACGGAATGACCTGCGGAGTCGCGCAGGCCCGGCGTCTGGGCATGCGGCGCGTGGCCTGCGTTTCAACCGGCAATACCTCAGCCTCGATGGCGGCGTACGCAGCCGCGGCCGGCATTGAGGCTCTGATCTTCCTGCCGCATGGCAACATTTCGTTTGGGAAGCTCGCACAGGCGCTGGAGTACGGGGCGAAGACGCTGGAGGTGGAAGCAAACTTCGACCAGATTCTAGCTCTGGTGCGCACGCTCGCGGACCGGCTAGGAATTTATTTGCTAAATTCCATGAACCCTTTCCGCATCGAGGGCCAGAAGACCATCATGTTCGAAATGCTGGATCAGCGCGATTGGCGCGTGCCGGATTGGGTGGTTTTGCCCGGCGGGAATCTGGGCAACGTTTCGGCGTTTGGAAAGGGCCTTCGCGAAGCGAAAGAGGCCGGTCTGATCGACCGGCTGCCGCGCCTGGCTTTGATTCAGGCGGAGGGTTCGGCGCCCTTCTACGAGTTCGTAAAAAACGGCGCGCATGAGTTTCACCCGGTGGCGAAGCCGGAGACGCTCGCAACGGCGATCCGGATTGGCGATCCAGTGTCGTGGCCGAAGGCTTTGAACGAGATTCGCTCCGCGAACGGCGTCGTCGAAAAGGTCAGCGAACAAGAGATTGCGGACGCCAAGGCGATTATCGGGCGTTGCGGGATCGGTTGCGAGCCGGCGTCGGCCGCTACACTCGCGGGGGTTCGGAAGCTGACGGCCAGCGGCGCAATCGAGCGAGACGCGGATGTGGTCGCGGTGTTGACTGGGAACGTCCTCAAGGATCCGGACTATATCTACCGCTATCACACGGGAAAGCTGGAGGCTCCGGGTGGGGTGAAGATACGTTCGACGTACGGGAACCAGTCGATTGTTGTGCCGAACGATGCGGATCGGATCGTGGAGATGCTGAAGTAAGCTAGCGCGGTCCACGCTGGAAGTACAGGAACGCCACGGCGACAATGGCCCCGATTCCCAGAAAGCTCCCGTAGGGCAGCTCGTATTCGGCGGCTTTTTTCCGAGCCATCAGAATGTAGGCTCCGCCCACGACCACGCCCAGAACTCCCCCGATCAGAAGCGTTAGCTCCGTCCCGGAGATACCTAGAAACGCGCCTACCATGGCGATCATTTTGACGTCGCCGAAACCCATGCCTTCGCGATGCCGAACTTTCTCGTAGATCCAGCTCGCTAACCAGAAGAGTCCGCTGAAAAACAAAGCCGCGAACAGCGATTCCGCCAGCGAATACCATCGGGGATTGAGTGTCCGGGGCAGAAAGAAACTGATGATTCCGGGTTCCATGGGAATGAACAACGAGAACACCAAACCGGCGAAAGTGCCTCCTAGCGTGAACTCATCCGGCAAAATCAGTTCTTCGAAATCGGTCGCGATCAGCCCGATCAGAAGCGCGGAAAAGACCGCATACTTCACCGCCGGAAGCATTGCACCGTACGCAGCTACGCACAAGGCGAACGCGAGGCCCGTGGCCAATTCCACCGCTGGATAGCGCACCGAAATTTTCGCCTGGCATTGGCGGCAGCGCCCGTGCAAGATCAGATAACTCACGACGGGAATGTTGTCATACCAGGCGATGGTTTTCTCGCACTCGATGCAGAAAGACCTTGGCGTCACCACGGAAAGATCCCGGACCAATCGGAACACGCACACGTTCAGAAAGCTGCCGATCAGCAAACCGAACAGGAACGCGATGGCGACCATCATTTAACGGAACCCCATGAAACGCGCCTTAGCGTACTTCAGGTAGTTGTAGAAAGCTGCCATCTGCGCGATCGCCAGGCCCTCTAAACCGTCCAGAAATCCAAGCCTCAGAAAATACGTCTGGAAGAACGTCCACGGCGGCACCAGCATGATGCGCGACCAGGTCGGCTTTTCTCCGGTAGCCAGCAACTGTTCCGCCGCTAACGTGGTGTAGCGATCCATGGTGCGAAGATGTTCTGAAAGCGAGCTGCACGTGAAGTGCAGCAGATTCGATTCGAGGTGGCCGAGCCGTCCGTTTACCTTCACCGATTCGTGCACGAACGCGCCCTCCCAAGTCGCCTTTCCCCGATGGTACAGCCGCACTTTCCGGTCAGGGTACCAGCCCGAATGCCGGATCCAGCGGCCCAGGTATTGCGCCATCCGCGGCATGGTGTAGGCGTCGTGTTGAGGACCGCTTTTCTTGAGCTGCCAGACCTCAGCCTCCAATGCTTCACTCAAAGATTCGTCGGCGTCGATCGAAAGAATCCAGTCATGCGACGCCCGTTCGGCGGCTCGGTTCTTCTGATTGGCGTAGCCGGGCCACGCACTTTCTATGACGCGCGCGCCCAGCTTTTCGGCGATCTCGACGGTGCGATCCGTTGAACCGCTGTCCAGCACCACGATTTCGTCCGCGCAGCGCAGGCTTTCGATAGCGCGCGCGATGTTGCGCTCCTCGTTTAAAGTAATGATGGTGGCCGAGATCTTCACAGACCGGGTAAGCGCACCGGGGCTGCCGTGAAGGAAAGCACCAGCACCAGCAAGGCCAGCAGGCCCAGCCAGGAGCGCGTACGGCCGATCGGGGACGGATCGAAGATCGCCGGGTGACGCATGCCAAAGATGAGCAGCAAGACCGCCCACACCAGCCAGCTATAGGCGAAGAAGAACCCCATAGGTACCAGCGCAGCCAGGAAAACTCGGGACAGGTATTTGGTTCGTTCCCCTAAGAAGGCGTAAAGGATGTGGCCGCCATCCAGTTGTCCGATGGGGAGAAGATTGATCGCTGTCGCCAGGCAACCCACCCACGCGGCGCGCGCTACCGGGTGCAAGTATATGTCGGACGGGCTGACGCCGGGAAACAGAATCCACTCGAAGAACCGCAAAATCAATGGCGTGCCGAAGATCAGGTCGCCCCTTTCGGCGATTCCGGGGATTACCTTCGAAAGCGAAACCCCGGCCGCCAGAGGTAGGAGCAAAAGACCGAATCCCGCGAGCGGGCCTGCCACTCCGATATCGAACAGACTTCGTTTCGATAGAATCGCGGAGCGAATGCGGATAAACGCGCCCAGCGTCCCAATCAGCGTCGGCGCGGGAATGAAGAATGGCAGCGTCACATCCACGTTGTAGTAACGGGCCGCGAGATAATGGCCGAACTCATGGGCAAGCAGCACGGCGAGCAGAGTCAGCGAGAACGGCAAGCCGTTCAGTAAGATCGCGGGATTGCGCAAAAGCCTCGAATAGAGGGAAATGTTGGAGTCGAAATCGAACGGCGTATTCAGCGCGAAGCCGCGCTGCATCCCGACACCCACCACGGTCGTAGTGAGTAAGGTGATCGCCAGCAACAAGCCATGCAGCCAGTAGCGATGCCGCGGCTGGGCGTGCTCCCCTGCCAGGGTGAAAACGTCTCGCTCCGGCGGAGCGGCCGGGGTCAGGGGATAGCCGTTTGTGGACACAAAAACGAAACGCTATTGCAACGTTTGAAGTTCCTTGCCGGGCTTGAAGCGCACTGCCTTGCCCGGCGGAATGGCGACTTCAGCTCCGGTGCGGGGATTCCGGCCGATACCGGTCTTGCGTGGACGAACGTTGAATATCCCGAATCCGCGCAACTCAATCCGTTCACTGCGGCTCAGCGCGCGCTTCATGCTTTCGAAAACTGTCTCGACGGCCATCTCCGCTTTTGTCTTGGTTATGCCCGTTTTGTTCACCACCTCATTGATGATGTCGAGTTTGATCAAAGCTGCCTCCCCGTTCCTTTTGAATCCTTTGACCCAAACCCAATGGTAGGATTAGGGTTATTCGATTGTCAAGCAGACATTCCCGACCCCGGCTGTTTGTCTATGGCACGCTTCGCCGTGGCTTTGAGAATCGCTACGCCCATCTCTTAGACCGCTCGGCTCGATACTTAGGCACCGCGCGGGTTCAAGGACGGTTATACGACCTGGGACGGTACCCCGGAATCCGGCTTGGGGGCGAGCCTACGCAATGGGTTACGGGAGATCTGTTTCGCCTGCGCCATGCGGATTCGACCTTAGCCGTGCTCGACGCATATGAAGGCCCAGAGTTTTCGCGCGTTTCCGCGACAGCAGAGCTGCGCGACGGAGAGCGCTTGCCGTGTTGGATTTACGCGTACAAGTGGGACGTTGCCGACGATCGGCGCATCGTCTCCGGCGAGTATCACCCCGCGAATCGATTGGGTTAGAATGCAAGATTGCCAGCGTTTCCATCGCTTTCAGGTCGGGCGCTTTCAAGTCGGGCTTCGAGCTGGAGGAGATGTGCCGCGGGCGTCGGGGCGGTCTGTGCGGGAACGGCTCTTCTGGCGTTTGTCCTCAGGCGATTCGGGGGCGAGGCCTCGCGAGCGGTCGGCGATGCGCTGGTCAATACCGATTACCGGGAAGTAGCAGAGGGGATCGCGGTCGCTGCGGTCGCGATTCTGGCGTTCGCCGCGCCGCGGTTCGGCCGCAAGGGCTTTGGGACGCTGGAGCAGCGCTTCAGCCAATTGGCGGCAGATCGAACGCTCGCCATTTTTCTAGCGGGGTTCTTCCCGGTTCTCCTCCGGCTTTCCCTCCTGCCCGTCCTTCCGATTCCGGTTCCACACATTGCCGACGAGTTCGGCCATTTACTTCTGGCCGACACGTTCGCATCGGGACGAATCACGAATCCCACTCATCCGATGTGGCCGCATTTTGAGACGCTGTATATCTTCCACCAGCCCACATATTCCTCGGTGTATCCGATCGCGCAGGGACTCATCCTCGCCGTTCCTATGGCGCTCGGGTTGCACGCATGGATTGGGGTCCTGATCAGCGCCGGGTTGA
>DATGIH010000291.1:0-12330 GCA_035295865.1 Bryobacteraceae bacterium | reverse complement strand
CGCAGATCCATGTGCAAGCGCATCTCGTCCGCCAGATCTTCTTCCCACTGTTTCCGCCGAAAAAGATGCTGTATCCGGCGCCCGATTTCATTCAGCCATTCCATCTCATTGCCTCACTACGAAGTCTGCAAAACTCTTTGGATCGCGCCATTCACGCGTTCGAACTGCGCAAGTTCCGCCTGCAACTGCTTGCGCCCCGCGGCCGTCAGCCGGTAATAACGCGCGCGCCGATTTCCGGCCGTGACGCCCCACTCTGCGGTTACCCAGCCTTTCAGCAGCATGCGCTGCAGCGCGGGATAGAGCGACCCCTCTTCCACCTGCAGGATGTCGTCGGAAATCTGCTGGATCGAATTCGCGATCTCGTACCCATGCATTTCCCCGCCCCGCAGCAGCGTCTTCAAAATCAGCATGTAGAGCGTACCGGGAGGAATCTCGTCGCGCATTTTGTTCTCTGACATAGTTAGACTATGCCAAGTGTAAACCGTTAGCGCTCGGAAGTAAATATCTTCCTAGGGATGAGGTACCGCCCGCCCAGTACCACGCCGGAAATCTTGCGCGTGTTGCGAATATCCACCAAAGGATCTGCGTCCAGAATCACCAGATCGGCAGCGTTGCCCACCTCCACCGATCCGAGCGATGCCGCGCCCACATATTTGGCTGCATCCAGGGTCGCGCTGCGCAGCGCCTGCGCCGGCCTGAGACCCGCCGCGACCAGCAGTTCCAACTCCTGGTGCAGCGATTCTCCCGGCTTTCCGCCATCCGAGCCCGCCAGGATCACTACACCCGCGCGCTGCATGTCTCGCAACAGCGTGGTGAATTTCGGTATAGATCCCGCGAGCGCCGGAACGAACCGCGTCTCGAACAGGGCCATTCTTTGAAACAAAACCGCAGCCTTTGGCAGATCGTAGCTATCCAGCGCCGCCGCCTCCACGTCCCCCGCCGCAATCTGATCTCCGCGATCCAGCGCCTGCAGATACGCCTGACGGAGCCGCTTCTCTTCGCTCGAACACGCCAGCAGAATTGCGGGCATGTGGTCAATGCTTTTCTGCCGCGCTTCCACCGCCTCCAACGCGCTCACGCTCGCGGGAACATCGCCGGCAACCACCGAGTAATATTTGCGCGCCCGCTCCGTCAGCGCGAAATAAGCATCGCGCGGAAGCTCCGGACCCACACAGATAAAGTCCACGCTCTCGTCATCGAGCTGATTGAAGACCGCCCGGGCTTCTTCGGGGTTCCGCACCATGCGCACACCGGTGGATGCAACACCATCCAGCGCCGGCCCGCAAGTTTCAATATGCGGACCCAACAGGGTGCGCTTCTCCATCTCGCCGCGCCATAGATTGACACGATCGTAGTCGCTGCCCATGTCCCGCACGCCGGTGACACCATACTTCACATAAACAGGCAACTGCTCGCGCGCCGCAAGATGGACATGCATATCCCACAGTCCCGGGATCACGAACTTCCCCCGGCCATCAATCACACGGACCGGCGCCGCAGCACGAAGCGCAACACCAATCGCGGTAATCTTCCCACCACGAATCAGAATGGAGAGAGGAGCCTTGGTGCGTCCGGCGGCTACATCAACGATGGCGACGTCACGAATCAGTAAATCTGCGGAAGCTACGGATGCACACAAATAAACGCAGATAAGAAACCGGAAAAACATCCGTGTTCATCCGTGTGTATCCGTGGCCAAAAGATGTCGCCGCAATATATCCAGCGCGATGTTGGTGGAAAACGCACGAACTCGCTCACGGCCGCCCGGAAATTGCGTACGCCGCGCTTCGCTTCCGCGCGGTGTCGCGAGGCCCATGTAGACCAGTCCAGCCTCATCGCCGTCGGCATAGCCAGTGATGGACAACGCGTACTCCGCGCCGGTTCGATCCCGAGCGCCTTCCGCCATCGCTTTGGCGACTGGCTCACTCACGGCGCCATGCTCCGCCAGCATCGCTTCGGGCACGCCGAGCAGCTTCGTCTTCAGTGCATTGGTATAGGTGATGAATCCACCAAGAAAATAGTCGGAACTGCCTTGAACCGCAGTGATCCGTCCACCGAGCAATCCCGCAGTCGCGCTTTCCGCGACGCTCAAATGTGCACCGCGAGCGCGCAGCAAATTGCCGACTACCTGCTCCAGCGAATCGCCATTGCGCGAATAAATTCGATCGCCGATCAGCGGCTCAATCTGCGACGCCACCTCAGCCACCAGCGCCTCAGCCTGCTTGGCATCCGCCGAACGCGCCCGCAAATGAATGTGAATCTCGCCGGAAACCGCGAGAATCGTCGTCGCCAGATTCGGATAGCGCATATACACCGGCGAAATGAGTTGATCCAGGTCCGACTCGGGCATCCCGACGACGCGCAGCATCAAACTGTGGATCACCTGAGCCGGCAGCAGCTTCGCCAAACGGGGCAGGCACTGCTTTTCGAACATCGCTTTCAGTTCGTTCGGCGGACCTGGCAGCAGCATCAACACCGCGTTGTTGTGAGTGATCCATTGTCCGGGCGCCGTGCCGCGATCGTTGCCCAGCACCTCGGCGCCTTCCACGATGTAAGCTTGCCGCCGATTGATCTCCACCATTTTTCGCTGAAACTTACGGAAGCGCTCTTCAATCTGATCGCAAATGTCTTGTTGAAAAACCAGAGTCCTGCCGAGCGCCGAAGCCACCGCATCGCGCGTGAGATCGTCTTCGGTAGGGCCCAGGCCTCCCGTGAGCACTAGAATTTGCGAGCGCGCCAAAGCGCCGAGAATGCTGTCCGTCAGCCGTTCGCGTTCGTCCCCGACCACCGTCTTGCGAACCACTTCTACACCGAGAGCGTTCAGCTGATCGGTGAGGTAGAGAGAATTGGTGTCCAGCTTCTGCGGAGTCAGTAACTCTGACCCGACGGCGATTACTTCTGCATCCGCCATTACGGAAGAGGCTTGCCGGTGATCCCGACATCCACGCGAAAGAGCGAGCTGTTGGTGGTCACGAGCAGCGCGCGCGAAGGACTGAATGCCAGGCCGACAATGCCGGGACCTGAAAGAAACAACTGTGGGCGCCGTTCGTGATCGAAGCGAACCACCCCGCGCCGTCCACCGAGCGATCCGGCGACATACAAGCGGCCTTCCGCGTCGAACGCCATACCTTGCGGACGGCCGAGTCCGCGATAAAAAGTTTCGACTTCGCCCGCCGGCGAAATCCGATACACCGAATCGAAGCTCGAAGTGGTCGGGCCAGTCACGTAAAGATGATTGTCCGTTCCGAAAGCCAGATGATAAGCCGCGATGGATGCCTCAAGCGTGGCGAAGACATAAATCTGGCGCGAGCGGCTGATTTTGAAAATCGTTCCGCCGCGATCTCCGACATACAGGTTTTCATCCTGATCGAACGCGATGCCCGTGGCTACGCCCATCCCTTCCACGTAGACGGACATGCTCCCGGTGGAAGTCACCTGATAGACGATGCCGTCGTACCGGCTGGACACATACAAAATCCCGTCCTTGTCGAACGCCAGACCGGTTGCGTTCATCAGATCGCTCACAAACGGCTTGACGCTGTAGTTGAGATCGATCTTATAGACCGAGACGGGAGTCTTTTGACCGCGCGATCCGCTGAACGTGGCGAAAATATTGCCGTACGCGTCGACCGCGGGATTTCCCACCGGATACAAATTGTCGGCGATCTGCACGCCGATGTCGCAGGTCCAAGCCCGGCTGCTTTGTTCGCCTGCTTCCACAACCAATTCACCGGCGGAAGCGCCATCGGGCACGCGCACAATCACATAAGAGTCGGATCCAATTACGATCGGTGCATCCACATCGCCGATGGTCACGCGCGGACGATCGGATCGCGCTAATCCCGCGCCCCGGATCTGAAACTCGCCGCCGGGAATAGCCGCCACCGGAGTGACATTCGAAATTTCGGGACGGCCGTTGGAGTCCTTCTTGGATGCCATGTTCAAAAAATTCGGAATCGATCTAATACGAATATAGCAAGCGCACCATACAGACCGGCCATCACGTCATCCATGACAATTCCCGTTCCACCCGGCAGCGCTTCGAGTTGCCGCACCGGAGGCGGCTTCCAGATATCGAACAGACGAAAGAACAGTAGCGCGGCCAGGTAACTCTTCCAGTTGAACACGCTCGCTCCTGCCAGCGTGATCCACTGGCCGAGAACTTCGTCGATCACAACAATCTGCGGATCCTTGCGCGACTCATAGAGCGCGACTTTGCCCGCAGCCCAAATTCCCGGGAGCAGCAGAACGATCGAGAGCGTAATCAACCACAGCCGGTTCGGAATCGCGAGAGCAATCGCAAGCGCAGCGAGCGACCCAACGGTCCCCGGACCCGCAGGCGCATATCCACACCCGAAGAATGTCCCAACCGTATACGCGAGCCCGCGCATCAGCCGTGGCGCACGCACTCGTGCGTGCCGCGTTCACACTCATGTGAACGCCAGTCTTTACTCATCCGGCTCATCCGATTCCCCAGTCGGCTGGACAGGCGTCGAAATCACGTACTTCTCACTCGCCCAATTCCCTAGGTCGATGATCTTGCACCGTTCGCTGCAGAACGGAAAGAACTCGCCATTGGGATCGGCTTCCTTCTTGCAGATCGGGCACTTCATACAGCAGTAAGAATCGGGAACATCTCAGGCGCGAGCGCGCCCACCAGATCGTAATCGTGCGCTTCGGTAATCCGCATGCGCTTGATTTCTCCGGCGCGCGGCGGAGTGTTGCCGAAATCGTTGATGTAGCAGACTCCATCGATCTCCGGCGCCTGCGTCGACATGCGCGCCTGCCAAAGCAGATCGGTTTCTTCCGACGGCCCTTCCACCAGCACATCCACATCCTGGCCGACCATCTTTCGATTCCGGGCTTTCGAAATTCGCCGCTGCAGAGCCATCAATTTGCGCTTGCGATTGTGGATGGTCCGCTTGTCCACCTTCGCGTCGAGTTGGAAACTGGCGCTGGTTTCTTCGTCTGAATACTCGAACACGCCCAGCCGATCGAACTGCGCGGCTTTCACAAAGTCACACAGGATTTCGAAATCGGCTTCGGTCTCGCCGGGGAATCCCACGATCATGCTGGTGCGGATGGCCACTCCGGGAATCGTCGTGCGAATGCGCTCCAGCAGCTTCAGGAAGAAATCGCCATGCGAGCCGCGCTTCATCCGCTTCAACACCGCGGGACTCGCGTGCTGCAGCGGCATGTCGATATACTTCACCAATGCATCATGCTGCGCGATGGTGTCCAACAGCGTCTGCGTGATCCGATTCGGATAGCAGTACAGAAAGCGCACCCATTTTTCGTGCGGCGTTGGAATCTGGGCCAGCCTCGCCATGAGCTGCGCCAGGCCATCCTTCAACCCTAAATCCTCGCCGTAGGACGTCGTGTCCTGCCCAATCAAATTGATCTCGCGGACGCCTTGCGCGAATAATCGCGTCGCCTCCGCCACCACTGATTCGAAACGCCGGCTGCGAAACTGCCCGCGATACTGCGGAATCACGCAGAAGGAGCAAGGATGATCGCAGCCTTCGGCGATTTTGATGTAGGCGAAATGGCGCGCGGTGGAAAGCACACGCGGCGTCAGATCGTGATAAAGATACGGCTCGAACGGATTCGTGGCCGGCTGCTGGCCTTCACACAACGCCACGATATTCTCGAGCTCGTTGGTGCCGATCACCGCATCCACTTCCGGCATGTTCTTTTGGATGTCCGTGCGATAGCGTTCCACCAGGCATCCCGCGACAATCAGTTTTTGCGCTTTGCCGGATTTCTTGAATTCGGCCATCTCAAGAATCGTGTCTACCGATTCCTGCTTGGCCGGATCGATGAAGCTGCACGTGTTCACCACCAACACTTCCGCATCTTGCGGATCGTTCGTCAGCTCATGGCCGCGCTCGACGAGCTGGCCCATCATGACCTCGGTGTCGACGAGATTCTTGGGACAGCCGAGACTTACAAAACCTATTTTCACGGGTGAACTTCTAGAATACCAGACGAGCGTTTTTTTCCGAACCGCGAACGCAAGGAAGCGTGCGAAATGCTACGGGAGCCGGTACAGTTTCCGGGCATTCTCCCGCAAAACCATGCGCGCCATTTCCAGCGCACGCTCGCGGGTAATCTCGCCATCGTTCATCATGCAGGTGAGCGCGGCGCCCAGTGCTTGCCGCCCGGTGGTTGCAGCCACCCATCCCGCTTCTTCCCAACCCATCTCTTCGGAAAACGGATAAGCGTCGGTAGCAAATAGAACTTTCTCCGGCGCGCGCTCCAACCATTCGCGAATGTCTTGTGCAACGGTTCGCGGATAATTCATGAAAGTCTGCTCCGAAAAATCGGCGTAAGCATTGGGCTTCGAGAGCAGCGCGGCCACTTCACGCGTGAATGGCCAGCCGCCATGCAACATCACGAAATTTGTCTTGCGCAGCTTCGGATCGTTCAACACCGATTCCAATAGCATTGGATTGGCGCCCCCGACGTGAAAATAACCGCCCGCACCGTATGCCGCATGAATGTGGACGGCGAGGCCTAATCGTCCGCATTCGGCCGCGATGTAACGAAAGATGTGATCCTGCAACTTCTTGTATGTGGCTTCCGGAGGCGCCGAGTTTCGCCAGTGCGAATAGATTTGGCGCGCTTCGTCGCGGCCAACGTTGTCAAATTCCAGCGACCGCAAATACGCCGCTTCGTACTTCACCGCCACGGCGCCGGCGCGTTTTTGGCGCTCCAACGTTGTCGTCACCACGTTGGCCAGATATTCGTCGAGCGTCGCCGGCGTTTGCGGCAGAGCACAATCTTTCAAATAGCGCTCGCGCAGAATATCCTCGTCCGCGAAAAATGTCCTCCGGTCGGAATTCTCCCCCGCCAGGCTGCTGTTATTCAGCGGAAATAGAAGGGCGTCCACGAACGGAACCCAGAGAAATCGCGGCGCGGCCAATCCCCGCCCCATCGCAACGCGGTTCGCCAGCATCGTTTCTATGCCAAGTTGATCCAGCACCCAATTCGCGTAACCATCGCCCTTTTCGTGAAGAAGTTGTCTCTTACGCTGCTGCACTTCCGCAGCCTGCGAAAGGCCGAAGAGCTCGCGCCACGCTTCCACTACCACGGGACTCCCTTCGCGCGTACGCACTGGCTCGGTATAAGGATCCATCACGTCCACCGGCAGTGCGTCGAACTCCGTGTCCTTCGGCAGCCCGTCAAACGGAGGACGAACCGGATGCGCGTGGTTGTCAATCGCCTTGATCTTCGCGATTTCGGCGCCGAGCTGTGGATCCACCGAAAGCTGCGCCCACGCAGGAACGAGCGCGGCTAACAAAACGACGGCGCTCTTCATTGGATACCCAAATGCCACCCGGGATTGAGCCACTTGATCTCCTTCGCCGGATTCGGGGTACCCAAAACGAATGCGCATGGCGCCTCGCCGAATTTTTCAAGCCGGTCCCGAAGCCATGAATCGCCGAGCGGCGCGGCCAATACCACCGGAGTTCCCGCAAACCATGCAAGCTTGGCGCCGAAGATCGGATCATCTTTACGTTCGGGCTGCTCCAGCTCGTAAGCCCGGCGGTATTCCGCGATGGCGGCATCCAGGTTCTTTACAGCAATGTAAACCTTCACGATGCCTGTAAATTTCGTCGTGGTCGGCTTCCCGCTCGGATACGCCCGCAACTCGCGCGGGGTGAAATCGTGGATCAGGAACGGAAAGAATGTCCCATTCCCCGGACCAACCTGCGCGGTCTCCCACTCCAACTGCACCCCATCCGGACGCTTGCGGCCGTTTTTCAACGGATGGTCTTTAGCCGGGATCGCCGGGACACGCGTCGCCCACGCGCACGGCCCGGCATTCCCCTCCAGGAATTTCTTCCAGACATGCTCGCTCACTGCGGCAGGATCGGCGTGGGGCTGGATTGCGATCAATTCGAGATAAGATCCGTCCGGAAAGCTAGTGAGCGCCATTTCCGTGGCGTGATTGGAATGCGCTCCGCCATATTCTGCGGGCACTCCAGCCGCTTCGAGCGCTTGCTGCAGCGCATGCAGATCCCGCCCCGCCACCGTAACGTGATCGATGTGAAGTTGTTCCGCTATCATCGGGAAGCACATTGCAAACGCCAGGAAAATGGATTTGGACACGAAACTTATCTTATCTATTCCAATCGAGACGAACCGGCTCACGCTCGATCACTGGCAAAGCTCCGACTGGATCGAGTTTCGGCCCATCGCTACCGATCCGCAAGTGATGCGTTACATCACCGGCGGCGTCCCATGGACCGATGAACAGATTCGCAATTTCGTGGACAGACAAATAACACTTTTCGCCGCACGCGGATTTTGCCGTTGGAAGTTGCTCCGAAAACCGGACCGGAAGCTCGCAGGCTTTTGCGGCGTTGGATTCTGGCGCGATGCTCCGGATCCGGAAATCGGCTGGTGGCTGGAGCGCGAATCGTGGGGCCAGGGTTTGGCGACGGAAGCGGCGCAGGCCGCCCTGCAACATGCGTTCCAAGCCACAGACCACCCGCGAATCATTTCGGTTGCGCGGCCGGAAAACGCGGCATCCATACGAATCATGGAGAAGTTGGGGATGAAATTCGACCGCGAGTTTTCGAGCGATGGTCTGCAACTCGTTCGATATGCGATTGAGCGCTCTAGATGGCGGACGAACGAATCGCTACAACCGTAACGTCATCTTCTTTCTCACCTGCCACTGCGTGGATGATCGCATTCACCAAACCTTCGGCACTCTGTGCTTGATTTGCGCGCATCACGCGCAACAGCCCTTCCTCGCCGAACTCGGCTTCGGTTTCGACGCCAGCCTCTGTGACGCCGTCGGAAAAGAGAACCAGCGTGTCACCCGGCGCGAGATCCACGGTGCCTTCCTCGCTCTCCCACTTCGGGAATACGCCAAGCACAGTCGAGGTTGGGGGCAATCGCTCGACGGACCCATCGGCGCGCAGCAGGATCGGCGGCAGGTGCCCACAATTTACGTAGCGCAAGCGGCGGCTGCGATCGTCATACGCACCGAAGAACAGCGTCGCGTAATGTTCAGGCGGAGTTGAATCGTAAAAGAGTTTGTTTACACCTTTCAACAAACCGGCCGGCTGGCGCAGCGCATCTTGCGATTGGCTGCGGAAACACGCCTGCAGATTCGCCATTAAAAGGGCGGCAGCCACGCCTTTTCCCGAAACATCGGCCAGCACGAAGCCCAGGGCGTTATCGCCGATATCCAGAAAATCGTAGTAGTCGCCGCTCACTTCGCGCGCCGGCACGCATTGGCCGGCATAGTCAATCGAGGGCAGGCGCCGTGTTTGTCCCGGAAACAATTTCTGCTGCACGTTGCGCGCGATTTCGAGTTCCGACTGCACTTGCCGGTCCGCTTTTTTGCGCGCGAATGCGTCGTCGGCTTGTTTACGAATGGTGCCCAGCAAGCGCGCGTTGTCCCAGGGCTTCTGCACGAAGTCGCAAGCGCCACGCCGCATCGCTTCCACCGCGAGATCCACGTTGCCCCACGCCGTCATTACGATAATTGGCGCCGAATTCTTCTGGGATTCCAGACTCGACAAAAGATCCAGGCCTTCCGCGCCCGATGTGGTGTCGCGCGCGTAATTCAAATCCATGAGAATCAAGTCGAACGGTTCGGCCTTCGCGGCGCGCAACAGTGCTTGCGGCGAGTCCACCAGCACGCTTTCATATCCGGCGCCCTTCAGCAACAATCGCAGCGCTTCCAGAACATCCACTTGATCGTCACCGACTAAAATTCGCAATTTGCTATTTTCTGGCTGCCGGATATTCAACTCCTTCTCCTGCCCGCGAGTGCTCACACAAATCATGGTTGCGCGTTTGATGTACCGAGGGCAAGCAGGCTGCCACCATAAAGGGTTGAATCGTTGGACCAGAGTTGCAGCCGGGTGTTCGCAAATGGGAAACTTGTGTACCGCTTTCGTGAGTTGCACGGTATGACCAAGTGCCCATCCTGCTCGGCCGAGATTCCGGAAAGTAATCGATTTTGTGGAATCTGCGGGTCCGTGCTCACGCCGAACTCTAACGGTGACGAAACCATGGCGATGCCCGCGCCGCCATCTTCCTCGTCGCAACGAACGCGCTCTTCCAACGTTTCCACATCGTCGGACTCGCCGGACGAAGGCCGCTTCCTTCCCGGAGTACTGGTCGCCGAGCGTTATCGCATTCTCGGATTACTAGGCCGCGGTGGAATGGGCGAGGTCTATCGCGCCACCGATTTGCGATTGAGCCAGCAGGTAGCGCTTAAATTTCTTCCCGAATCCACTGCCGCCGATCCGGATACGCTGGCGCGGTTTCACAATGAGGTTCGTATCGCGCGGCAAGTTTCGCACCCGAATGTGTGTCGCGTTTACGACATCGGCGAAATCGACGGCCAGCCGTACATTTCGATGGAATATGTGGACGGCGAAAATCTGAGCGCGCTGTTGCGGCGCATCGGCAGGCTGCCCAACGACACCGCGATCGAAATGGCGCGCAAGCTTTGTTCCGGGCTCGCCGCCGCTCACGACAAGGGCGTGCTGCACCGTGATCTGAAACCGGCCAACATCATGATCGATGGCCGCGGGCAAGTGCTGATCATGGATTTCGGACTCGCGGGAATCGCGAGCCAGATCCAAGGCGCCGAAATCCGCCATGGAACGCCGGCCTACATGGCGCCCGAACAGTTGACCGGCACCGAAGTCACGGTGCGCAGCGATATCTACGCGCTCGGCCTGGTGCTGTACGAAATGTTCACCGGCAAGCGCGCTTACGACGCGAACAGCTTGGCGGAGATGACGCGGCTGCGCGAAGAAGCGGCGCCACCCAGCCTGGTTACACACGTCCGCGATCTCGATCCCGCGGTAGAACGCGTGGTCCGGCGCTGCCTCGATAACGATCCCGTCAATCGGCCCGCTTCGGCGCTTGCTGTGGCGGCGGCTCTCCCGGGCGGCGATCCGCTGGCCGCAGCGTTGGCGGCGGGAGAAACGCCATCGCCGGAATTGGTCGCACTCGCCACGGATCGCGAGGCATTGCCTCCACTGGTCGCGCTCGCCTGCCTCATCGCGATCATAATGTTTCTCGCGGGAGTTCCCTGGCTGCAATCGCAAAGTGGTTGGATATCGAAAACGCCGCTCGAAAATTCGCCCGACATGCTCGCGCACAAAGCCCGCGACCTGGCGAAATCCTTCGGATATCCGGAAAAGCCGTTCGACAGCGCTTACGGGATGCAGTACGCGACCGACTATCTGGGCGATCTTAAGAACCGCGGAAAGTCGGTGAGCACGCTCGCGCATCTGAATACGGGTCAGCCAGCGCCAATCGTGTTTTGGTATCGCACCAGCCCGCGTGACATGGTTGCAGCGGAATTCGGCAACGATGGAACCATCACGCCGGACGATCCGAACATGGACGTCAGCGGAATGGTGGAAGTGAAGCTCGACCCCCAAGGGCACCTGGTTGCATTCGAAGCTGTGCCACCGCAAGTGGACGAATCCGTTGCCTCCACTCAGCCGCTGGAAGGCAATGCGCTGCTCACCGCCGCGGGGCTTGATCCGTCGAAATTTCAACCAAGCGCGCCCCGCTGGACTCCACCATCCAGCTTCGACCAGAGAGCGGCCTGGACCGGAACGTATCCCGGCGATCCCAATCCATTGCGCGTCGAAGCGGCATCCTGGCGCGGGAAACTGGTGTACTTTGCGCTGATCAGTCCTTGGACGCGCGCCGACCGAATGAAGCCGGCGGAACAATCGCTCAACCAGAGAATTCTGTTGGTAATCGTTCTGACACTGCTCTGTGCGCTGGTCATCGGAGCGTGTCTGCTGGCGCGCCACAACATTCGCAAGGGCAACGCGGATTGGCGCGGCGCCGTCCGATTGTCCGGATTTCTGTTCGTGTTGGGCATGGTTTCCTGGGCGCTCGGAACGCATCATATGGCAAGCGCGGCGGAATTGATCATTTTCATCATGGGCCTCAGCGTCAGCTTGCTGATCGCGCTATTGATGTGGGTTCTTTATGTCGCGCTCGAACCGTATGTGCGCAAACGCTGGCCGCAAACCATCATCTCGTGGACGCGCGTATTCAATGGACGCTTGCGCGATCCTGTCGTGGGCGGGCACCTGTTGGTAGGAATCTTGTTCGGTGTTTTCTCAGCGTTCTCGTCGCAGGTGAGCGCCCTGATCGCAATGCGCGCGACTGGGGTACCCGCCCAGACCGTTTTGCTGGGCACGATGATGGGCGTCGCGCGCGTGGCCAGCGCGATGGTCGGAATGCTGCCGAATTCGATTTTGAATACGCTGGGCATTTTCTTCCTGCTTTTCGTTTTCCGGCTGATCTTTCGCAAAGAGTGGCTCA
>DATGIH010000290.1:0-5488 GCA_035295865.1 Bryobacteraceae bacterium | reverse complement strand
CGGCAACGTCGCCGGGGACTTTACGAATCCCGGCAGGCACGGTCGGTTTGCCGCTCTGGTGATATTCAATAAAGTCGCCGGATTTCCGCGAGAACGGTAGCTCGCCCCAGACCAGAAGATAGGCGACTACGGACAGGCTGTAAATATCGGATCGAAAATCGATTTCTCGCCCGAGCGCCTGTTCCGGCGACATGTAGGCCGGCGTTCCGAGCAAACTTCCGGGCATGGTTTGCGCGCTGGCGCCGCTATCGAACGATCCCGAGGAGAATCCCGATGGGGTGGGCTCCATCGCGGCTGTTTCCATTTCCTGGACGGGCGTCCGCGGAGCCGGAGCAAGTATCGCAGCCGTCTCCATTTCGTCCTTTGGAATGGGAGTTAAAGATCCGGGAATTGGCGGCGGTGTATCTTGCAGCACCGGAGACCAGTCGCCGAGCAGATTGACTTTGGCTACGCCGAAGTCGAGAACTTTCACGGTGTAGCCGCCGCGGCCGTTCGGCTCGAGCCAAATATTGTCGGGCTTTAAATCCCGGTGGATAATCCCGTGGCGATGCGCTTCGGAAAGCGCCAGCCCGATTTGATCCAGAAGGTCGGCGACTAAAGGTAACGGCAACTCGGGATTTTCTTTTTGAAATGTGGAGAGCGTCTGCCCATCCAGAAACTCCATCACCAGATACGGCATGGCGCCGCCCGCCGCCCGGGCGATTCCGAAGTCGGTGACGTTAACGATATTCGGATGCCGCAGCCGTCCGCACGCCTGCGCCTCCCGCTGGAATCGCGCGAGAAACTGCGGCTCGGTGGCCCATTTCGGAGCGATCACTTTCACCGCGACGACGCGGGTGGTTCCGAGATGCGTGGCCAGATAGACGTTGCCCATGCCGCCCGCGCCCAGTTGCTTGTCGATCCGGTATTTGGCGTCCAGAATTTCGCCGACCATTTGAATTCGATGAGTCCAGTGGTCATGATAGCAATCGATCGAATCGCGGCTTTGCATCAAGCGTGGAAGAATGATAGCGATGAAGGTGATTGTCACAGGCGCTACCGGCATGGTGGGCGAAGGTGTGCTGTTGGAATGTCTGGAGCATCCTGCCGTGGAACAAGTGCTGATGGTGAATCGCAAGCCATTTTCGCTGAAGCATCCGAAACTGAGCGAGGTGATCGTGCCAGATTTTTTTCAGCTGGATGCCGTCGCGGATCTGTTGAAGGGCTACGATGCCTGTTTCTTTTGCGCCGGGATCAGTTCTAGAGGAATGAGCGAAGCCGATTATTCGCGCGTCACTTACGACGTCACGCTGAACTTTGCGCGGACCTTAGCGGCCACGAATCCGCGAATGGTTTTCGTTTACGTTTCGGGGGCGCTGACCGACAGTTCGGAAAATGGCAAGATCATGTGGGCGCGCGTCAAAGGAAGAACGGAGAATGCGCTTCTGAAATTGGGATTCGCGAAGGCGTACAACTTTCGCCCCGGATTCATGAAGCCGACCCCGGGGCAGCGAAACATCAAGTCCTATTACGGATTCATCGGTTGGCTCTATCCGGCGCTGCGCGCGCTGCTTCCCAATCAAGTCAGTACCATGAAGGATGTGGGGCTGGCCATGATCAACAGCGTGTTGCAGGGCTATCCGAAATCGATCTTGGAAATCAAAGACATCAACTTATTGGCGAAGGCATGAAGCGGAAAAGTGGTGTGCGCGGCTTTTCCATCGCAGCTTTCGCGATTGCGCTCGCAGCTTTTCTGATCGCCGCCGGCGGCATCTGGTACAGCTTGCATCAGGCGGCCTTGGCCGATCGGGCGAGCTTGCATGATCGTGAGTCGGCGAAGGAAGTGGAATACACCGGAGAAATTCTCGAATCTGGGCGGATGCCGCTGCCTGAGTTTGTGAAAGATTTTTCGCGGCCTCCCGATGACGAATTCGTTTCGCCGGTCGCGACGGCTGTCCTGGATGGACGACCTACTTTCCGGTGGAAGCCGGTGGATGGCGGGAGCCAGCGAATCCGTGTTTCGCGCTTGGATTCCAGTCTTGTGGCGGAAAGCGGCGAGGTATCGGGCAAGGAATGGACGCCCGAGACGGATCTCGCTCCAGGGATCACATATCAGTGGCAGATTGTCACGCCGCGCGGCACCATTCCGCAGACTTCCGCGAACGCGCCGCGATTTCGAGTGGTGGATGCCGCAACATCCGCTAGATTGCGCGATCTTGCGGAGAAGCGCGGCGGAGTTCACTTGTTGTTGGCGATTGAGTACGGCAAAGCTGGCCTTGTTGAGGATGCGAAGCGTGAACTGAATGAGGAGTTGAAAACCACACGGCATGCCGAAGCAATTGAGCGGCTGCTCGGAAGTTTGAATCGATAATGGTCAACGTTTATAAACTCACGCCAGGCACCGCGATTCGGATTCGCAAGGACTTCCGGGACGTTTACGGCGGTGAATTCAAGGAAGGCACGATCTTGCATTTCACGCGCCGCGAATATCTGCCGTATCACAGCGGCCACACGGTTATGTTCGAAGAAGCGGACATGTATCTGTGCGATGCCGACGACACGGTGAAGATTGTCGAGAATCGCGGTGACGAATTCTACGAGCTGTACAATCCGGGCTAGAGATTTTGCGGCAACGCGTCGTAGGGGCTTTGCACATGCCGGATGAACGCTTCCGCTTGCCCATAGCCGCTCTCGACACCGCGGAATTTCGCTACCTGCGATTGCAGCGCGTAGTAGCGGTCGGGTGTTTGCGAGGCATGCGCGTAGCAAGCCGCGCGCTTTTTCGGCTCCAACGCGGTGATGTCCACATAATGCGTGGGAGTGAACATCAACGTGTCTTCGCCGCTTGAGACTTCGTAGTAATAGAGAGCGAATCGCTTGTCCAGCTTGAGCCATGCGTCGTAGGAAAGGGCGGATATGGCTCGATGATCGCGATGACCGTCGACGGGCCACTGCGTGAATACGACATCCGGCTTCTCGGTCTCAAAGATCTTCTGGAACGCGTCGTGATGCGCGGCGTCCACTACGGCGCGGCCGTTGAATTGTCCTGCATATGCCGGACGAGCCTTCAGAATTTCGCAGGCCTTCGCTGCTTCCGCCATTCGGATGGGCGCGGTGTCCTCCGTGGGCTTTTCCAAATAGCCAGAGTCGCCGCGGTTGAGATAGAGCAGGATCACGTCGTGTCCGAGTTCCGAATAGCGCAAGGCTGTTCCTCCGCATCCGTACTCCGGATCGCCCGGATGGCCGCCCGCGACAATGATCTTGAGTTTGCGTCCGGCCGGCTTCGCGGCTCCGGCGGCCAAGAGTCCCGCGCCTTGCATCAATTCCCGGCGTGAAAACATTCGAGTGCCTCGCTCCTTCGTTCTAACCAGTCTTGCACGATCCCGGGTTAAGCTAAGCAGAATGCTCCGATTCCTTTTCGCGATTCTGTTGACTGCCGCAACGCTCGCTGCGGCTGGACCTGTCTATGTAGTGCTGTGGTTCGATACGGAAGATTACATCGAACCTGCCGCCGACGATGCGGCGCTGCGGATCGCCACCGAACTCGAAAAACTGGGCGTGCGCGCGACATTCAAAGTGGTCGGCGAAAAAGCTCGTGTATTAGAATCGCGAGGCCGGTTCGATGTGATCCGCGCGCTCGGGCGGCACGATGTCGGCTACCACTCGAATTTCCACAGTATTCAACCGACTCCCGCGCTGTATTTGAAAAACATGAGCTGGCTGGATGGAGCGGCCGAGTTCGAACGCCGCGAGACAGCGGGCGTAGAAGAGATCCGCCGCATTTTTGGCGTGACGCCGAGTTGTTATGGACAGCCAGGCAGCTCGTGGGCTCCGCAGACATTTCGCGCTTTGCGGCATTTTGGCATTCCGGTTTATCTGGATGAAGGCGATCACGTAGGCATCGGCGAGCAGCCGGTCTGGTACGGCGGATTGCTGAACGTTTATGAGATGGGCCAGTATCAGCTTCGGGCGTCGCTCGACGATGAAGCCGCGCTGCCGCAAGCGATGGAGAAGTTCGATCGCACGGCCGAGCAGTTGGCGGCGAAAGGCGGCGGCGTGATCAGCATCTATTACCATCCCACCGAATTTGTGACCAAGGCTTTCTGGGATCTGAACTTCGCCAAGGGCGCGAATCCGGAGCGTGCCGATTGGAAGAAGCCGCCGCGCCGCACGGCGGAGGAAACGGAGCGGTGCTTCCGGATTCTGACGCGCTATGTGGAGCACGCGAAGTCCCGCGCAGACGTGCGCTTCGCCACAGCGCGCGAATTGCCGCTGCTTTACGAAAGCCAGGCCGCACGCAACATCGATCGAACTACGGCCGCCCGCCATCTCGCCGGGCGCCAAACCTTTCTCGAAACTGAGCACGGCGCGCTCTCTGCAGCCGAGATGCTCGAAATCCTCCTGGGGATGGAGCCGGGTTTTGTTGAAGGTCCGTCCACGCGGGCTGTATCCACTTACCACTTGGAAACCGTGGCCCGGCCGCCCTTCGAGCGCGCAAAGATCGATGTTTCCGGATTCATCCGCTTCAATCAGCGCTTGCCGGCCGAGGTGTGGATTGGTTCCGAGAAACTTTCGCTCGCCGATTTCGCTGCAACGCTCGCGGGGGACACCGGAGGAAACGGCGCGGTCGCAGTTCGGAAAGGAAATCTGGAATTCGAAAAGTATGTGTCCAAGGACCCGCAAGGAAGTTTTGCATGGCCCATCCATCCGGAGGGATTCAGCGCGCCGGAATTACTGGAACTAGCTCGGCTCCAAGCCTGGACACTAAAGCCTGCCCGATTGAAATAGGAGACTGAAATGTTCTCAAAAGCTCTAATCTGGATTGCGCTTGCCGGCGCGAGTGCTTCGGCGCAGCAATACGACGTGGTCTTGCGCAACGGACGCATCTGCGACGGCACCGGGACAGCGTGCGTTCCAGGTGGCCTCGCGATCTCGGGCGATACCATCGCAAAAGTTGGCGATCTCGGAAAAGCGCGCGGCCGGGTGGATCTGGATGTGCGCGGCCAGGTGATCGCACCCGGCTTCGTCAACATGATGAGCGGCGAATCCGGCTTATTCGCCGACGGCCGCTCGCAGAGCGACATCCGGCAGGGCGTGACGCTCGAAATTTTCGGCGAAGGCGAATCCATGGGGCCGATGAACGATGCGATGCGCGCCGAGTACGAAAAGCAGCAAGTGGATTTTCACTACGACGTCCCGTGGCACACGTTACTCGAAGGTTTGGAGACGCTCGCGCATCGCGGCATTTCCACGAATATCGCGTCGTTCATCGGCGCCGCTACCCCGCGCGTGAACGTGCTGGGACGCGCCAACCGCGCACCGACTCCGGCCGAACTCGATCAAATGCGCGCGCTCACTGCCAAAGCCATGGAAGACGGCGCGCTCGGTGTGGCATCCGCGTTGATCTATCAGCCGGGTGTGTACGCGAAAACGGACGAGTTAGTCGCGCTGGCTGAGGTCGCGGCGAAATATCACGGCATCTACATCTCGCACATGCGCAATGAGGGCG
>DATGIH010000289.1:0-4498 GCA_035295865.1 Bryobacteraceae bacterium | reverse complement strand
CCATGGTGGCGCGGGCTTCCTGGTAGGAAACGCCTCTAGCCTGTCGCCTTCCGCTGTGCTATCACCGCGAAAACCCGACAGGCTAGAAGCCTGTCCTACCACATGTCCTTCCAATTTCGGGTATCATTCACTAGGGAATTTTCCCCGCACGTTTTTTGAAATTGCCGCGCCGCAAGTGGCGAGCGCGCGCGTCAAGGGAGTTTCGCTTTGATTTCACGATATACGCGCGAAGAGATGGGCCGCGTCTGGACCGAGGAAGGCAAATTCAAGCGCTGGCTGGAAGTGGAGCTGGCCGCGACGGAAACCCTGACCGACGCGGGCGTTGTGCCGGCGGCGGCGGCGCGGAAAATTAGGGAGAAGGCGCGCGTCGACGCGGGCGTGGTGAAGCAGATCGCCGAGCACGAGGCCAAGGTGAAGCATGATGTGATCGCGTTCACCATGGCCGTCGGCGAAACGATCGGCGATCCGGAGGCCGCGCGCTGGCTGCACTACGGCCTGACCTCGAATGATGTGGTGGACACGGCGCAGGCGCTGCAGATTCGCGAGGCTTCGCGGCTGATCGAGCACGGACTCATTCGCCTGGGCGAGGTGCTCGAGCGGCGCGCGCATGAATTCAAACACACGCCGCAAATCGGACGCACGCACGGCATTCACGCCGAGCCGATCACCTTCGGGCTGAAAGTCGCCAACTGGTATGCCGAAAACCGCCGCAACCTCGAGCGCTTCGGCCTGGCGGCGCGACAAATGGCGGTGGGAAAAATTTCCGGGGCGGTGGGCAACGCTTCGCACCTGGGCACGGAAGTGGAAGCGGCGATCTGCAAGCGCCTGGGCCTGGACGTCGCTCCCGTGGCTTCGCAGGTGATTCAGCGCGATCGCCACGCGCATTATGTTTCAACGCTGGCGATCGTCGCGGCCACGCTGGAAAAAATCGCGATGGAAATTCGCCACCTGCAGCGGACGGAGGTGCGCGAAGCGGAGGAGCCGTTCGGAGGGCAGCAACGCGGCAGCTCGGCCATGCCGCACAAGCGCAATCCGGTTTCGAGCGAACAGGTGTGCGGGCTTGCGCGCGTCGTGCGGGCGAACGCTACCGCGGCGTTTGAAAATATCGCGCTCTGGCACGAGCGGGACATTTCGCACAGCTCGGTCGAGCGCGTGATTCTGCCGGACTCCACAATTCTCGCGGATTATCTGCTTGCTCGCATGACTGACATCGTTTCCGGGATGCGCGTTTTCCCGGAGCGCATGCGCCGCAATCTGGACGCGACCGGCGGCCTAGTTTTTTCCGGGCAGCTGATGCTGGATTTGATCGAAGCGGGCGCGCCGCGCGAGGATGCTTACAAGTGGGTGCAGGAACACGCCATGGCGGCGTGGGAGTCTGAACTGGATACGCAGATGAATTTCCGGCAGCGCGTGGTCAACGATCCGAGGATCAAGGTGTTTCTGGATCGCGACGCGCTGGAGAAGACGTTCGACCTGGGGCGTCACCTGAAGTATGTGGACGCGATTTTTGATCGGGTGTTCAAGGCTGCGGCGAAGTCGGCCAGTTGAGCGTCGACAATGGTCGGTTTTGCAATTGCGAGCGAGTCGAGCTGTGGTTGATGGTGCGCGGCAAGATCATTTGGAAACCGACAGACTGGAAGTCTGTCCTAACTGG
This sequence comes from Bryobacteraceae bacterium, assembly GCA_035295865.1. Taxonomy (GTDB): domain Bacteria; phylum Acidobacteriota; class Terriglobia; order Bryobacterales; family Bryobacteraceae; genus Palsa-89. The sequence goes on along the minus strand of DATGIH010000289.1, from coordinate 2,844 downwards.
TTACACCCGCTGGACGTAGCGGGCTTCGGTTGTGTCTACTTTTACCTTGTCGCCGGTGTTTACGAAGGGCGGGACCTGGATCGTCAGGCCGGTTTCGAGTTTCGCGGGCTTCATTACGGCGCTGGCTGTGGCTTTCTGCACCGTGGGTTCCGTGTCGACAACCGTTAAATCGACGGTATCCGGGATGAGCACGCCGATGGGCTTGCCTTCATAAAATTCCAGCTTCACCGTGGTGTTGGGGATCAGGTAGTACACCGATTCGCCGAGGAGTTCGGCGGTGAGCTGGATCTGCTCGTACGACTCGGTGTTCATGAAGTGGTAGCCTTCGTTGTCGTTATACAGGTATTCGTGCTCAATTTCGTCGAAAACGGCGCGCTCGATGTCATCTTCCGCGCGGAACCGGTAGTCGATGATTGAGCCGCTGCGCAGGTTGCGCATCTTAGTGGCCATGGCGGCGCGCTTGTTGCCGGGCGTGCGGTGCTCGACCGAGTGCACCGAATACAGATCGCCTTCGTGGCGGATGATCATACCCGGACGCAGTTGTGTTGCTCGCATTCGTCGTGCTCCTGATGCCTACGGGGTCCTGCGGCAGGCGCTTCGAATCAGCGCGCGTTTCGTTTCGCGCGTTTGAAAGCGGCGTGGCCGTGGTGAACCAAAGCTGCGCCACCAAATCGCCATCAATTATAGCCAGCGCGCGGAGCGGCGGTCAACGCTCGGTTGCCAAGCCTTGACGCGCCCGGAGCGCATCCGTAACATGAAGGGCTCCGCAATTGCCGGCGTAGCTCAGGGGTAGAGCGAGGGTCTCATAATCCCTAGGTCGTGAGTTCGAGTCTCACCGCCGGCACCATTCATTCTAAAGTCACTTAGAAGTTTCCCCCAGAGCGCATTTCACTGCGTCAGATTGATTTCGAGGCCGGTGAGCCGCCGCTGAAAGCCGTCATACCGCCCGAACAGCGGCGAGGTCTGGATGTTGAAGACATCGCGGGGATTGAAGCGGTTGTTCACGTCCAGCGAAAACACTCCAATGCTGATTTTTTTGCGCTTGGAGTTTTCCTTGAAGGGGTTGCGGATGTTGAACTTGCGCGAGAGTTTCACATCGAGCGAAAAGTAGATCGGAAAACGCAGTCTATTCGGCACTCCGACGTAGTTCTGCAGAGGGTCCAGGTTGGAGTATGGAAATCCGGTGTGAAGATCCCCCACCGGGCTAAAAATGAATTTCTTGGGCAGCGTGACGTAGCCCCAGGCCAGCACGCGGTTCGGAATATCGGAAGGCATCGCTCCGTATGCGTTCGGCCGGATCACCGGCGCCTGCACGGGAAGGAATGTCTCGGAAAGAGTGTTCAGGTCTCCGCGCGCGCGGCTCCAGGCGTAGGAAATATTGATTTCGTTGTGCTCTTTCAACCGGTACCGCGCCGTGATCTGAGCCTGCCGGTAACTGGAAGAGCCCGAATTTTGCATCGTCAGGAATCCCGACGTTCCGGTGACGGGGAGAATCGGATTCAGAACGAAAAGATTGATCGTGTGCGTTTCAAAATAGCCGACTCGAAAACTCAAATTGCTCCGCAGCGGAATCTCCGCCTCCAGGTTCCAGGTAAAGGTGCGTGTGCTGCTGCTTTGATCCATGAAGGACTGCGAAGTTGCCACCGCCCCCGGCGCTGCGTAGACGTTCTGCAGCGCGACCGGCTGATTCCCGGCGAACGTAATCACGCGATCTTGGTAGCCGGTAAAGTCGGACGCCAGCAGCGGAACGTGTCCGAAAATCAAGCCAGTCCCGGCGCGAATCACGAGCTTTCCATTGGGAAGCGAGTACGCAATGCCCCCTCGCGGTGCGAACGCCGCGCCGCGCCCGATGGACTGGTGCGTTAAACGCCCGCCCACGGTTATCGCCAGGGATTTGACCGGGGCCCAGCGATCCTCGACGAATGCGGAAGCTTCCGTGTCCGTTCCTGACAGCACTCCGGCGCCGGTAAACGTGATTTGCTCGTTGGCTGCGCACCCGCCGGATTGAAGCAGCGCCAGCGTGCAGCCCTCGGGCAAAATCTCGATGGGCCGCGAAACACTGCTGCCCGAGAATGCCCGGTAAAGAACGTCCACACCGGTCTGCAGTTGGTGGCTGCCGTACCACGATTTTTCCGGCAATTGCAAAACGGGCAGCACCTCAACCTGATTGGCATTGTCCTCGAAGGTGTTGAAATAATTGCCGCCCCAGCCCTCCGGATTCATGGTCATGTCTTCGGAGCCCTGCCCGTGCTGGTACAAGTAGTAGTTCAGGTAGCGGACCAGCGTCGTGAACATCGCGCCCGAATCGAGCTGATAGCTATCCGAGATGCCCATGGACATGCCGCGGCGGCGGTAGGAGGCGGAAGCCGTCTGCGGGATCAGGGAATTGATGTTTGCGTAGAGAATGGTGGACGGGAAAACATTGAAGTTCACGCTCAAGACGTGCTTGGCCGAAAACATCCATTGGAATTGGGTGAACGACACCAGGCTGTACGTCATCGTTTCGTTCACCGGCCAGGACAGTCCGTGCACCGGGTCCTTGCGAAACTCGTAGGTCATATTCTCCGAAAAATTGAGTTTGTCCCTGATGACGGGCCCGCCGACCTCGACGCCCGGGGTCATGTTCAGCAAGCCGATCAAATGATCGTTCTTGCCTCGAAATGACGGAACGATGTCCAAAAGTTTGTAATTCCAACCCGGCAAGGGCGGCTTGACGTCGATCCGGGTCAGCCCGCCGGAGAATCCGCCGTACGCCGCGCTGTCCGGAGTGCTGAACACCTGAATGTTTTGGATGACGTTGACAGGGATGGGAATCGAGAAGCTGCCGGACACGGGGTCCACGTT
>DATGIH010000288.1:0-5426 GCA_035295865.1 Bryobacteraceae bacterium | reverse complement strand
CGCGCCGCCCGCGATCATGATCTGCGCGCTGCCCGATCGAATGCGATCCGCCGCCATTGCGATCGCCTGCAATCCCGACGAACAAAATCGATTGATGGTCACGCCCGGCACCGCATCCGGCAATCCCGCCCGCAGCGCCGCCACGCGCGCCATGTTCATCCCGGATTCACCCTCCGGATTCGCGCATCCGAGAATCACATCGTCCACTTCGTCTTTCGAAACCGCCGGATATTTTTCCAGCAATCGCCGGAACACCGTAGCCGCCAGATCATCCGGACGCGTGGTGCGCAGGGTGCCTTTCGGGGCTTTGCCCACCGGCGTTCGCAAGCAATCTACAATAACCGCCTCAGTCATGTTCTAATCCCAATTCCTTCCCAAAGTCCAAAAACCGAACCGCGACCGCCAGAGAGCGAAAGAACCTAGTTCCGAAGCGGCTTTCCGGTCTTCAGCATGTATGCCATGCGTTCCTGCGTTTTCGGATGCCCGCACAAGCTCAAAAACGCTTCGCGCTCCAAATCCAAAAGATATTGCTCGGAAACCGCCTGCTCGCCGGTCAATCTGCCGCCGCACAAAATGTTGCCCAGCTTCTCCGCGATAAAAACATCGTGATCGCTGATGTAATGGCCCTGACGCATGGTCCAAACGCCCAGCTTCAGGACAGCAAAACCGCTTTCGCCCGCTACCTTGATGTCGGTGCGCGGAGTTCCCTGCGCATAACCAGGCACCAGCGACAGGGCCAACGCCTTCGCGTCGCCAATCAGCCGCTCCGGATTCATGGAAATCGAATCGGTCCGGTTCAACAGCCCCAGCTTCTTCGCATCCTCGGCGCTCGCCGACACCTTTGCATACCCAATCAGCTCAAAAACCTTGCGCGGATCTTTCAACCGCAGCAGCAGCTCTTTGCAGCCGCCCGCGCCGGGAATCAATCCAACGCCCACTTCGACTAAGCCGATGTACGTTTCCGCCGATGCCTGCGCCCGCGCCGAATGCAGCACGATCTCGCAGCCCCCGCCCAAAGTCCTCGCGAATGGCGCGGCGACCACCGGCTTCGACGCGTACTTCAATGCCATATTCGCCTGCTGGAATCGATTGATCGCGGCGTTCAGCTCATCCCACTCGCCTTCCTGCGATGCGAGCAGCACCATCACCAGGTTCGCGCCCACGCTGAAATCCTGGCCTTCGTTCGCGATCACCATGGCGCTGAAATTCTTCTCGGTCTCTTCCAGGCCCGCGTACAGCATGGCGATGTTGTCCTCGCCGATCGCGTTCATCTTGCTATGAAACTCCACGCACAAAACGCCGTCGCCTAAATCCACCAGCGACGCTCCCGCGTTTTGCTTCACCACTCCGTTCGATCGCTTCACATCGGACAGCGAGATGATCCCGGCCCGGGGCTCGACCGGCTGATACGACTGCGTGAGGAAATCGAAATACGCCGTCTGCGGCCGTCCCTGCCACTCGCCGTGTTTGTAAACGGAAAATACACCGTGCGATAGCGCTTGCTTAACGCTCGGGGGCAGCGCGCGCCGCTCGGTTTCCAGACGCGTGATCACATCGACGAACCCCAACGTGTCCCACAGCTCAAATGGACCCAGCTTGTTCGCATATCCCCAGCGCATCGCGCGATCGATCTCCACCACGCGATCCGAAATCTCCGGGATCATCTCCGCCGAATAGAGAAACAGGTCGCTGAACACCTTCCACAAAAACTTGCCCGCACGATCTGAGGCACGTACCAGCGTTCGCAACCGCTCACCCAGATCCTCGATCCCTTTGGCGGCTTCGACGGACGCAAATTTCGGCTTCTGCAGCGGCCCATACTCCAGCGTCTTCCAATTCAGTACTTGGATCTCTTTGTTCTCACCCTTGCCGGTCTTTTTATAGAAACCTTGCCCGGTCTTATCGCCCAGCCACTTCCGCTCGATCATCATCTTCTCGAAATCGAGCGGCAGAAAACGATCGCGCCATGGATCGTGCGGCACCGCTTCATAAAGATTGCTGCCGACGAAAGCCCAAACGTCCAGCCCAACCAGATCCAGCAGCCGGAAACTCGCGCTGTTCGGCAATCCAATCAGCGGACCCGTGAGCGCATCGACCTCTTCCACCGAGAAATCTTCTTCCACCATCGTCTTCGCGATGGTCCCGCCGAAGAAGCTACCGATGCGATTCGCAATAAAATTCGGCGTGTCCTTGGTCCGGACCACGCCTTTGCCGAGCCGCTTGTCGGCGAACTCCTCCACATCTTTCAAAATCGCCGGATCCGTCTCCGCACCCGGAATCAGTTCCAGCAGATGCAAATAGCGCGGCGGATTGAAAAAGTGCGTCCCCAGAAAGTGCCGCCGGAACTGCGGCGAAAAGCCTTCTGAAATCTGCGCCAGCGGAATGCCGCTGGTGTTGGTGGAGAGAATCGCGTCGATCTTGCGCGCCGCATCCACTTTGCGCCACAAATCGCGCTTCAGCTCCAGGTTCTCGACCACGGCTTCGATCACCCAATCGCACTCGCCGATGTGGTGCAGATCGTCCTCGAAGTTGCCCGCCTGAACCAGCGCGACCTTGTCGTCCGTGAAAAATCCCGGCGGCCGCTGCTTCGCCGCGTTCTCAATCCCCTTCAGCGCCGCGGCATTTCGATTCGACTGGCCGGGAACCACAATGTCCAGAAGCAATGCCGGAATGCCCGCATTAGCGAAGTGAGCCGCAATGCGCGACCCCATGGTACCGGCGCCAAGCACCGCCACACGACGAAGTGTTCTCATGAAATAACAATTATAGGAGATCCTATTCGAGCATCTAACCAGCAGATGGCCAATTCAAATAAGAACCTCGTCAAACGATTCCTTGCCGAACCCGGCAAACGCCTGAAGCTCGATCACCACGATCCGGACGACACCGCCGGCATCTCCAACAAGCGCCAGTACGAAGCGATCCTGAAACGCGACATCGAGCGGATGTTCGAACTGCAAACCTTACTTTGGGCATCCCAGGAATATGCCCTCCTGGTGGTGCTGCAGGGCCCGGATGCGGCCGGTAAGGATGGAACGATCCGCCATGTTATGACCGGCCTGAATCCGGAAGCCTGCCGCGTCACACCGTTCAAAGTGCCAACGGAGGAGGAATCGCGCCACGATTTTCTCTGGCGGATTCACAAAGCCGTCCCGATGCGCGGCGAGATCGGAGTATTCAACCGCTCGCATTACGAGGACGTTCTCGTCGCGCGCGTCCACAAATTGGTCCCCAAAGACGTTTGGTCCGCCCGCTACGATCAGATCAACGAATTCGAGAAGATGCTGGTCAAGAACAAAGTGGTCGTGCTGAAGTTCTTCCTCAACATCAGCAAAAAGGAACAGGAACAGCGCCTCGAAGCCCGCCTCGACGACAAGAGCAAGATCTGGAAGCTCTCGCCAACCGATTTCAAAGAGCACCAATACTGGAACCAGTACCGCGAGGCGTATGAAGACGCCATCACGGAATGCAGCACCGATCGCGCCCCTTGGTATGTCATCCCTTCGAATAAGAAATGGTTCCGCAACCTGGCGGTCGCCCAAATTCTGGTCGAAACCATGGTGTCGCTGAAGATGAAATATCCCAAAGCATCGTTCGATGTGTCAGACCTGCGCGCCGCCATGCATAAGAAGTAGATTTTTTGCCACGGATGGACGCGCATAACGGAACGCTGATCCGTGTCCATCCGTGTGCATCCGTGGCTCTCACCCTGCTATTTTGAAAGAGACACCTCCATAACAATGCTCGAAACAAAAGTCGAAACGCACTCAGACAGCAACCCGCAGGAAACCACCGAATGGATTGAGTCTCTGGATTCCGTCCTAGAAGACGCCGGGTCCGAACGCGCCGGATTCCTGCTCGCCCGCCTCGTCGATCACGCGGCGCTCTACGGCATTCAAACACCTCATAAGCTGACAACCCCGTACATCAATACTATTCCAGTGGAAGAAGAAGTCCCGTACCCCGGCGACCGCGAAATCGAGCGCCGCATCAAAAGCCTCAATCGCTGGAACGCCATGGCCATGGTGGTTCGCGCTAACAAGTACGATCCCGGCATCGGCGGACACATCTCCACCTACGCCTCGCTCGCCACGCTCACCGAAGTCGGCCACAACCATTTCTTCCACGGACGCCACGGCGATCAGCCCGGCGACTTCGTCTACTTCCAGGGCCACGCCTCTCCCGGAATGTACGCTCGCGCGTTTCTCGAAGGCCGCCTCACCGAAAAACATCTAGAAAATTTCCGCCACGAACTCCGTGCCGAGCCCGGGCTCTCAAGTTACCCGCACCCCTGGCTAATGCCGGATTTCTGGCAGTTTCCTACCGTCTCCATGGGACTCGGCCCTATCAACGCCATCTACCAAGCCCGCTTCATGCGGTATCTCGAAAATCGCGAGATCATCCCGGTTACCAACCGCAAAATCTGGGCGTTCTTAGGCGACGGCGAGACGGACGAGCCCGAATCGCTCGGCGCCATCACGCTCGCTCCGCGCGAAAAGCTGGACAACCTGATCTTCGTCGTCAACTGCAACCTGCAGCGCCTGGATGGCCCGGTTCGCGGCAACGGACAAATCATTACGGAACTCGAAGCCGCCTTCCGGGGCGCCGGATGGAACGTCATCAAAGTCCTGTGGGGCTGCAATTGGGACGATCTGCTCGCTCGCGATACCACCGGGCTGCTCATCAAGCGCATGGGCGAAGCCGTCGACGGCGAATATCAGAGCTTCAAAGCTAAGGATGGCGCCTACGTCCGCAAGGAATTCTTCGGCAAGTATCCCGAGCTGCTGAAACTCGTTGAACACATGACCGACGAAGAAGTGTTCGCGCTGCGCCGCGGCGGCCACGATCCGCAAAAGGTCTACAACGCCTACAAACGCGCCGTTGAACACAAAGGCTCGCCCACCGTTATCCTCGCCAAGACCATCAAAGGCTACGGACTCGGCGAAGCCGGCGAAGGCCGCAACATCACGCACCAGCAGAAGAAGCTCAACGAAGACGAGATGGTTTACTTCCGCAAGCGCTTCGATATTCCGATTCCGGAAGAAACCGTCCACACCATTTCGTTCTACCGCCCGTCTGAAGACAGCCCCGAACTTCGTTACGCCAAGGAGCGCCGCGAAGCCATGGGCGGAAGCCTTCCGGCCCGCATCGTTCCGAAGATCGAAATCAAAGCGCCCCCGGTGGAACTGTTCGCCGAATCTCTCGGCGGATCGCAGGGCAGAGAAGTTTCGACGACCATGGCCTTCGTCCGCGTCCTCACCTTGCTGTTGAAGGACCAAGCGGTCGGCAAGTACGTGGTTCCCATCATTCCCGACGAAGCGCGCACCTTCGGTATGGAATCGCTGTTCCGGCAGTTCGGAATCTACGCCAGCCGAGGCCAGCTCTACAAACCCCAGGACAGCGAAATCTTCCTCTTCTACAAGGAA
>DATGIH010000287.1:0-23107 GCA_035295865.1 Bryobacteraceae bacterium | reverse complement strand
AATAATGATGAATCGCATGTCTTCTAGTATTAAGACTCCTTAGCTGGCCGCCCAACTACAGCTGATTTGCGAATTCCGCCAGATTCCCGGCAGGCGCGAGAACTTTTACTCCCTTCACCCACTACCTCCTCGCATGGCCCTGTTCCGAACCCGCAGCGCGGCTGTTTTTGGCATCGAGGCCCATCTGATCGATGTTGAAGTGGACATGTACTCCGGCGGCAGCGCCCGCGATTTTATTACCGTCGGCATGCCTGACACGGCGGTGCGCGAGAGCCGCGAGCGCATCAAGTCGGCGCTCATTAATTCCGGCTTCGGATACCCGAACAAGTCCGTCACCATCAATCTCGCCCCCGCCAACATCCGCAAGGAGGGCGCAGGGTTCGATCTTCCGATGGCGCTCGGGATTCTGGGCGCGATGGGAACTGTCGAGGCGTCGGATCAACATCTGCTGGTCGGTGAGCTATCGCTCGATGGAACGCTGCGTCCGGTACGCGGCGTGCTGTCGATGGCCGTTTGCGCGCGCCAGCGCGGTATCCAGAATTTGCTTGTCCCAGCCGACAATGCGGCCGAGGCAGCCGTCACGGAAGGTGTCCGCGTTTTCGGATTGCGGCATCTTTCGGAAGTGGTCGCCTGCCTGAATCAGCCGGACCGGTTTCAGCCTGCGGCGTCCTCCAACAGCGGCGGACTCCCGTCCGATCAATCTTTCCCGGATTTCTCGGAAGTGCGCGGCCAAACCACGGCCAAGCGAGCGCTCGAAGTCGCGGCGGCCGGCGGACACAACGTGCTGATGATCGGACCTCCGGGCTCCGGCAAAACAATGCTCGCCAAACGATTCGCAGGCATTCTTCCGCCGCTCACTTTTCAGGAAGCCATCCAGACCACGCAGGTTCACAGCGTCGCGGGCTTGCTTCCGCGCGGCGGCGGATTGCTGGCGCAACGGCCGTTCCGCTCGCCGCACCACACGGTGTCGGATGCCGGCCTGATCGGTGGCGGCTCGGGAACTCCGCGTCCCGGCGAAGTGAGCCTCGCGCACAACGGCGTGCTGTTTCTCGATGAACTGCCAGAGTTTCCGCGCAATGTTCTAGAGATGCTGCGGCAGCCGCTCGAGGACTCTTCCGTCACGCTGGCGCGAACCAACATGACGCTCTCGTTCCCGGCCGATTTTATTTTGATCGGCGCGATGAATCCGTGCCCTTGCGGTTATTTTTCCGATCCGACGCGCGAATGCCGCTGCACCGGCGCCATCATCCAGCGCTACTTGAGCAAAGTCAGCGGACCGCTGCTCGACCGCATCGATCTGCATATCGAAGTTCCGGCCGTCGCGTACAAAGAGCTGCGGGGGCGTGACACTGGAGCCAGTTCGGCCGAAATGCGCGATCGAGTGGAGAACGCGCGAGCCATCCAACAACGCCGCGGATTCTACAACGCACGCATCCCCTCGCGCCAGTTGCGGCAACTGTGCGCACTCGACGACGCAGGCGAACGAACGCTGGAAATGGCTGTCCGCCGCATGGGTTTGAGCGCCCGCGCGCACGACCGCATCCTGAAAGTCGCCCGCACCATCGCCGATCTCAGCGCCGCAGAATCCGTCGCGGCGAAACATCTGGCCGAGGCGGTGCAGTATCGAAGTTTAGATCGCAGCTATTGGAGCTAAACTCTGGGGAGAAATTCGCCGTCGACACCGAGGCTCGCCGTACCTGCTCGTTTGGACCGGTTTCTGGCTCACCCTCCGGGCGATGGTTGCGCTGGAGATAACGCTGCAGAGGGGGCCGGAGCGTCTGGAAAACGTGCAGGTGACAATGACAGCTTGACAAACACAGTAAAATCCCGTACTGGTTCAACGCCTGGCATTCGACTAGACTGTAGGGTTGAGACCCTGCAAACTGTTGCCGGTCTTTCTCGCCGCCATTGGACATCTCGCCCTGGCTGACGATCCCCAACCGTCCGGCCCAGCCTCGCTCAAAAATCTAAGCCTCGAACAACTTTCGCAGATCGAGGTCACGACGCCCTCGAAGACTCCAGTGAAAGCGCTGCAAAGTCCCACCGCGATCTACGTGGTCACCGGCGAGCAGATCCGCCGTTCCGGCGCCACCAGCATTCCGGAAGCTCTGCGGCTCGCGCCCGGCGTCGAAGTGGCGCGCATCGATTCCAATAAATGGTCCATCGGAATTCGCGGCTTCGGCACCCGATTCTCCCGCGGCGTGCTGGTGCTCATCGACGGCCGCACCGTTTATTCCACCCTGCTGGCCGGCACGTATTGGGAAGTACAGGACACCAACATGGACGACATCGACCGCATCGAAGTCATCCGCGGTCCCGGCGGCACCATTTGGGGACCGAACGCCGTCAACGGCGTGATCAACATCATCACCAGGGATTCCAAGGACACGCAAGGCATCCAAGCGTCGGCCGGCGGTGGAAACGCCGAGCAAGGCTTCGCGAACTTCCGCTACGGCGGCGGCAACGGGAGCAATTTTAATTACCGCGTCTACGGCAAGGGATTCACCACTTCGCCCGAGCATCACTCCGATCACCGCAATTTTGACGACTGGCGCGCCGCGCAAATAGGCTTTCGCACGGATTGGACTCAGGGCGATCGCGATTCATTCACCGTGCAGGGCGATCTCTACAAGGAAGAAGCGGGCGAAAGCGTGCAAGCCACCAGCTACATGCCGCCCTTTTCGCGAATCGTGGACGCAAATGCCGATCTCTCCGGCGGAAACATCATGGCCCGTTGGAAACGCACGCTGCGCGAAGGCGACGATATCCAGATTCAGGCGTACTACGATCGCACCAATCGCTACGAACCGAATTTCGGCGAGCGGCGCAATACTTTCGACGTCGATTTTCTTCAGCGCTGGCAGCTTCCCGCGCGGCAGCACTTTTCCTGGGGTTTAGGCGCGCGTTTCAGTCACGCGGACAACATCGAAGTGGTCTCCGGCCTCACGTTCGAGCCTCCCAAAAGAACCGATGAACTTGAAACGGGCTTCGTGCAGGACGAAATCAGCCTGGTGGACCGGAAGCTGTCCTTCATCGCCGGCACCAAGCTTCTGCGAACCAACTTCTTTCACTTCGGCGCGGAGCCGAGCGCGCGTCTGCTGTGGACGCCGAACGAGCAGGAGACCGTCTGGGCCGCCTACACGCACGCCTTGCGCACGCCCTCCGACGCCGAGGAGAATTTCTTTCTTTCCGGATACGGAGGAAACGCCGCGAACGGGACGCCGGTCTTCGCGCGCTTTAACGCCAATACGCGATTTGCGCCGGAACAGCTCAACGGCTACGAAATCGGTTACCGCCGCTTGATTCGATCGAATCTCTACATCGATTTCGCGGGATTCTATAACCACTACCACGATCTTTTCGACGAAGAGATCACCGGCGCGCTGTCTCTGGAAGACAACCCGCAGCCGCTGCATTATCTGCTCCCGGCCCAGTTCGGCAACGGATTGCTCGGCACGACAAAGGGCGTCGAGATTGCTCCCGAGTGGCGCATCACTCCCGTTTGGCAGCTCAAGGGATCGTATTCGTTCCTGCAGATGCATATCGAGAAAGCGCCGCATTCGATCGACGTGGGAACCGCGCGGGGTATTGAAGGCTCGAGCCCCAAGCACGAGGTAGCGGTGCAATCCGCCTTCGATTTCGGCAAGAAATTTTCGCTCGATCTGACCTATCGCTATGTGGCATCGCTGCCCGGCCAGCTTGTTCCCGCCTATTCCACCGGAGACGCGCGCTTTGCGTGGCGAATCCAGCGCCAGCTTGAATTTTCGATCGTGGGGCAGAATTTGTTCCAGCCGTTCCATTTTGAAGACGGCGGCGATCCCGGCCCGCTGGTGGGAGTCCGCCGCAGCGGGTATCTGAAACTCACCTGGAGCCGATGACATAGGAAGCCCATGGCTCAGCGGCGCGCGAAGATTCCATCGATTCTGCTGTGTGCCGCGATTCTGGGCGCGGCCATCCCAACCTCGCAAGGCGCGGAAGAATCCTTGGAATATCAAGTCAAGGCCGCGTTCCTGTTGAACTTTGTCAAGTTCGTAGAGTGGCCGGAATCGGCTTTCGCGGACGGGAACTCCTCGATTTCTATCTGCATCCTGGGCGACGATCCCTTCGGGAAGACTCTCGATCAACTGATCGCGGGGGAAACCGTGAACGGAAGAAAGCTGGCGGTGGAAAGGGTGAGACGGATACCGCCGCTAAAAAGCTGTCAGGTTCTGTTCGTGAACAAGTCGGAGCAACTTCTGCCCGCTCTGGGTCCAGGTGTTCTGACCGTAGGCGAAGGCGACCACTTCGTGCGCGAAGGCGGCATCATTGGTTTCGTCATCGACAAACGGCGCGTGCGCTTCGACATCAATCAAACCGCGGCCGAAAAAGCGGAGCTCAAGCTCAGTTCGAAACTGCTGAGCGTAGCGAGATCGGTGGAGAAGTAACGGGCCATGCGCAACCTTCGCGACATTCCGATCGGGCAGAAGCTGATGATCATCATCATGGTCACCACCACTTCCGCATTGCTGCTGGCGAGCCTGGGAATCGTCTTCGCGGATTCTCTTCTGTTTCGTGGATATCTACGGCGCGATCTCTCCGCGCTCACACGCATCATCGCCGACAACAGCACCGCCGCGCTGGCTTTCGACGATCCGAAATCCGCCTCGGAGACTTTAGCGGCGCTCCGCGCCAGACCGCACGTAATCGGGGCGTGTATCTATCGATTGAACGCCACGATTTTGGCCAACTATTCGCGCCAGAACAGTTTCGCCTGTCCGCCGCCGGAGATCGAAAGCGCCATTCGATTCACTTCGGACCGCTTGACTGTCGCAGCACCGGTGCTTCTGAACGGCAGCCGCATCGGCTCCTTGCTGTTGGTCTACGATCTCGGCGAAATTTACGATCGGATTGTTCTCTACGGAGGGACCGTGCTGGGCGTGCTGCTGGCATCCAGCGCGCTGGCCCTTTTGCTCTCATCCAGGCTGCGCGCTGTGATTGCGACGCCGATTTCGCAACTGGTTAGCGCTACAACGTCGGTGGCCCAAACCGGCGACTACCGCATCCGCGCGCAGCGATTCTCCAACGATGAACTGGGCACGCTGGTGGACCGGTTCAATGAAATGCTGGCGGGCATCCAATCCCGCGACGACGACCTCAAGAAAGCGCTGCTCGAGCGCGAGCTGGCTTTGATGGAAGTGGAGCGTGAGCGCGAACGTTTCCACTTCATGGCAGAATCGATGCCGCAGAAGATCTTCACCGCTAGGCCGAACGGCTCAATCGATTATTTCAATCAGCAATGGGCCTTGTTCACCGGTCTCAGCCTGGATCAGATCGCAGCTTTGGGTTGGACCCAATTTATCCATCCGGACGACCGGGAGGAGAGCGCTCGCGGCTGGCAGGACGCGATTTCGAGCGGCGAGCCGTTTCATTGCGAGCACCGCTTCCGTAGAGCCGATGGAGTCTATCGCTGGCATCTCACGCGAGCTCTCGCCATGCGCGATGCCACCGCCGGTATTTCGCTGTGGATTGCTTCCAGCACCGAAATCCACCAGCAAAAAGAGAAAGAGGACGAGCTACGCCGCGCCAACGACGACCTGCAGCAGTTCGCCTATTCCGCAAGCCACGACCTGCAGGAACCGATCCGCAATGTCGCTGTTTATAGCGATCTTGTCGCAAAAAAGTACCATAACGTACTAGATGCCGATGGGCAGCAGTTCTTGGGATTTCTGCAGGAAGGCGGCCGCCGTCTGGCAACTTTGATCAACGACCTGCTGGCCTACACGCGCGCCGGCATGGCGCAGGTGGTGGAAGCGCCGGTATCCGCAACATCGGTTTTTGAGCATACTTTGGCCAGTTTGGCCGAAGCAATCCGTGAAAGCGACGCGGTGGTCACGTCCGATGTTCTGCCTGAAGTTTTTATGGGCGAGTCGCATCTGCAGCAGGTTTTTCAGAATTTGATCGGGAATGCGCTTAAATACAGAAGCGAGGATGCTCCGCGGATTCATGTGTCCGCCGGCAAGCGGGGCGCCGCGTGGCTCTTCTCAGTTCGCGATAATGGCATAGGGATCGATCCTCGCTACAAGGAGAAGATTTTCGGTGTATTCAAACGGCTTCATCACGACCACAAATACGGCGGCACCGGCATCGGATTGGCGATTTGCCAAAGAGTGGTTGAGCGCTATGGCGGACGGATCTGGGTCGAGTCCGAGCCGGGCCAAGGAGCAACCTTCTTCTTCACCGTCCCGCAGTCCGCACAACGAGTCCGTTCCAGCGCGGCTGAATCTTCTGCTGGCTGAGGATAATTTGCCGGATGCGTTGCTGATCCGCGAGGCCATTAAGATGGAGAGCCTGCCGATCAATGTTCATGTGGCGTCCGATGGACAACGGGCCATCGATTTTATCGATGAATCGGACAGAGATCCGGAAGCGCCGTGTCCACAGGTGTTGCTGCTCGACATCAATCTTCCGAAAGCCGACGGATTCGAAGTGCTTCGCCGTCTGCGCGAGAGCGAACGCTGCGGCAACGTTCCTGTGCTGATGATCAGTTCTTCCGATTCGCCCTTGGATCGTAACCAAGCTGCTGAACTCGGCGCGGGCTATTTTCGGAAACCACCGAGTTACGACGAGTTTCTGAAATTGGGTGCGGTGCTGAAGAAACTGCTGGAAGACCACGGCATGCTGTAGTCAGTCTTTTTGCCCGTTTGCCAGCGGCGCGGTAAAACAAAAAGTCGACCCGCGTCCAAGCGCCGACTTTTCCAACCAAACGCGCCCCCCATACTGCTGAACCAATCTTTGGCAGATGGCCAACCCGATGCCATTGCCCGGATAGTCGCTTCCGTGCAGGCGCTGAAACGGCGCGAAAATCTGCTCTTTATACTCTTCGGAAATTCCCAGGCCATTGTCGGTTACCGAAAACACGCACCAGCCGCGTTCCGCTTGCGCCGAGACGCGAATGCACGGCGCTGCCTCGGTTCGGTATTTAATGCTGTTGCTGATCAGATTCTGGAACAGTTGCGCCAGTGTGCTTCGGTGGATGGCCACGGTGGGCAGCGCGCCATCTACGCTCACCGTTGCTCCCGCACTGTTGATTTGCCCGGTCAAGCCCTCCGTGACTTCAGCAACCACGCTCGCCGCATCGATGCCGGGCGGCGGCGATTCTTCCGGCTTTCCCGCGTTCCGGTACAACAAAAGATCCTCGATCAGCGTGTTCATTCGCCGCGCCGCTCCGAGAATGGTCTCCAGCAAAGCGCTATTCTCCGCGAGGGATTGCCGCGCCATCCGGCTTTGCAGCAGCTCGGCGAATGTAGTGATCGTGCGCAGCGGCTCCTTGAGATCGTGGCTTGCTGAATAAGCGAATACCTCGAGTTCATTGTTGGCGCGAGTGAGATCGGAGTTCGCACGGCGAAGTTCTTCCTGCGCGACCTGCGCCTGCTCTAATAGCCGGACATTCTCTCTAGCAATGGCAGCTTGGGCTTTTTCAGCGCTCCTGGCGCGCGCCAAAGTCCGATGCTGGAAATCAATCAGAAAACAGACGATCAGGCTGCTGATAGCAAACCCAAGCACGGCGGCTTGTTCCGTCCGGCCCCAAGGAGAAAGCGTGCTTTCGCCGTGCCTGAGAATATAATGCGAACCCGCGTAAATCGAAAGTAGGACGCAGACCGCGGCGGGGCCGAATCCGCGATACCAGGCCAGGATCAGGCTGGCTGCGAAATACGTAACAAAGGGGACAGCGGTGCCGACGAGGGGCACAAGTCCCAAGCGAAGCAGAGTCGCTACCACCACTGCGAAAACCGCTTCGGCGTAAGGGAGCAGCGGGTGCCGTGTTCGCATGGAACTCGTGCGGCTACTTCACTGCGATATGCACCGAACCAGCGTGATCGTCCCACGCCAAGGTCAGCGTGACGTTATTGCTCGCTTCGTTGGTGAGCGTATATTTGAGCGTCTCCACGGACGACGCGGGTTTGCTCATATCCATTTTGATCCGCGCTAAATCCTGGTCTTCCTTGTAGGTCAACCCCCATTGCCCGGTCTGCTTATTGATGATGAGCTGCCAGGCATCCGGATCTTTGACATTGACAAACAGCGTGTAATCTCCGGCCGGAACATTTGTGCCGCCGATGGTCAGATCGGCATCAGTGTGAAACGCAGTGGCCCGGTTCGCGCCGGCACGCCACACTGGATAAGTCTTATCGTGCGATACCACGCCGGTGTCGCCAAAAATCTGCCGGCCACGCACGGAAGGCGCCGAATACTTGATGCTGATGGTTTTGCCAGCGACGTTGACGCTGGCGTCTTGAGAAGGGCTTTGTCCGCACCCGAGTTGCGCTAGGGTAACTAGCGCGGCAAAAAGTTGGAATGTGTGCTTCATTTACAAATTCCCCCGCAGGCCCTGCTCTCTCTCGATCGCCTCGAACAGCGCCTTGAAATTTCCCTTACCGAAGCTCCGGCTGCCCTTACGCTGGATCACTTCATAGAATAACGTAGGCCGGTCCTCCACCGGCTTGGTGAAGATCTGCAGCATGTAGCCTTCATCGTCGCGATCCACCAGAATGCCAAGCTCGGCCAGTTGGTCCACGGGTTCGTCGATTTTTCCGCAGCGCTTTTCCAGATTGTCGTAGTAGGTAGTTGGGACCTTCAAGAATTCGACGCCCTGCGCGCGCAGTTTCGAGACCGTGTGGATGATGTCATCGGTTGCCATGGCGATGTGCTGCACGCCGGGTCCGCGGTAAAACTCCAGATACTCCTCGATCTGCGATTTGCGCTTGCCAGTGGCAGGCTCGTTGATCGGGAACTTCACGCGTCCGTTGCCGTTCGACATCACTTTGGACATCAGCGCCGAGTATTCCGTGCTGATGTCCTTGTCGTCGAAGTGCTGATAAAGCTGGAAGCCCATCACGTCGCGATAAAAGTTTACCCAGGTTTCCATCTGGCCCCAGCCGACGTTGCCCACCATGTGATCGATGTGCTTCAGGCCCACGGGGCGCGCCACTGGATCGTCACCTTCGACGGCGCGGAATCCGGGGAGAAAGAGGCCTCGATAATTCTTGCGTTCGATAAAACTGTGCAGCGTATCGCCGTAAGCGGCGATGGCCGAGATCCGCACTTCCCCGAGATCGTCTTGGAAGGTTGTGGGTTCGATAACACCTTTTGCGCCGCGCTTGGTGGTCTCGCGATAGGCGGACGCCGCGTCATCCACCCACAGCGCGACTTCATGCACTCCGTCGCCATGCAGCTTTACATGCTCGGCGATTTCGCCATCCGGCGCGAGCGAAGTGGTGAAGACCAGCCGGATCTTACCCTGCTGAACCACGTAGGAAGCGCGATCGCGCGTTCCAGTTTCGGGGCCGCGATAGGCGACCAGCGTCATGCCGAACGCCGCGCGGTAATAATAAGCGGCTTGCTTGGCATTGCCCACGTAAAATTCCACGTAATCGGTGCCGTTGAGCGGCAGAAAATCGGTAGAAGCCGAAGCGACTTGGTCGGCTAACTCTTGCATACTGTCTGAACCTCCTTCATCGCGCTCACCACGCGCTGGTTGTCTTCATCGGTTCCGGTGGAGATGCGAACGCAGTGAGGCAATCCGAAACTCTTGAGCGGCCGGACGATGATGCCTTGCATCAGCAACTCGCGCGTGAGATGCCCGGCTTGTTCTTCGCCCGCAAGCGCGAGCATAACGAAATTCGCATCCGATGGAACAACGGTGAAACCCATTTCGGCAAACGACTGGGATAAGAACTTCAATCCGCGCGCGTTGAGTTCGAGCGAACGATGCAAAAACTCGCGATCCGCAAGCGCGCCGATCCCCGCGGCCTGCGCCAGCGTGCTTGGCTCGAAGGGCAGCTTGACCTTCAACAGATTTCGGATGAGATCTTCGTGCGCGAAGCCATAGCCGATGCGGGCGCCGGCGAGTCCGTAGATTTTCGAAAAGGTCCGCAGTGTGATGACGTTGTCGTAGCGGTAGTGCATGGAGTCCGGATAGCGCGGATTATCCTTGGCGTATTCGAAATAAGCTTCGTCCAGGATGATCAGGACGCGCTCGGGGACGTGGCGGTAGAAATGGTCGAACTCCTGCTTTGAAAAAATAGTGCCGGTTGGATTATTGGGATTCGCGAGATAAACGATTTTCGTCCGCTCGTTAATTTCGCGAGCGAGGGCCTCCAAATCGTAATGCCAGTTCCGATAGGGCACAGTGCGGTATGTGACGCCGCGCGATTTCGCGAGCACTTGGAAGCCGATGAAGGCAGCTTCGGTGGTGAGCACCTCGTCCTCGTCGCACAGGAAGGTGCGAATGATATTGGACATGATGCCTTCCGATCCGCTGCCGGCGATGACGTTTTCGGTTTTGAGATCGAATTTTTCGGCGAGCACGCGGCGCAGGCCAAGTCCGCCATCGGGATATAAGTGGAGGCGGTCGAGCGATCGCTTCACGGCTTCCAGCGCGAGCGGCGAGGGACCGAGCGGATTCTCATTGGAGCCGAGCTTGGAAATGCGCGTAAGGCCGTACTCACGCTGCACTTCCTCGATTCCGCGCCCGGCCTCGTAGGGCCGCAGAGCTTCGATATAGGGGGGAACCAGCGGCATCCTGTTCTTAGTTTGGCATACGGCTGAGAATCCGCTAATACCCCGGTACTCCGAGCCGATAAGAACCAGTGATGAGTACGAAACTTCTGCTCTGCGCCGCCCTTGCTTGGACGTCACAGGCGGCAACGGTGACGTTGACCACAAATCCGGCCGCGTTGAATTATACATATCAGATTGGAGCTGCCAAACTTCCCGCTGTCCAGACGATTTCGGTGAAGGTGAGCTCGGGAACGCCGGCGTTCACTGCGGTTACCCCGAATACCGATGCATGGATCACGGTGGATCCAAGCGGCGGCAATTTGCCTGCGACGGTGAATGTACGGGTGAATCCGACCACCCTTCCGGCGTCTACTTATACATCGACGGTCACCATCACGGTGACGGGAATCGCGCCCGTCGTCATTCCGGTAACACTGGTGGTTTCGCCTCCTTTGCCGACGCTAGGCGTGAGTTCCGCCGCGATCACGTTGAACTTGACGCCGTTTTCGACCTCGGTTCAGACGGTCACGCTCTCGACGAATGGCGCACCCATTTCGTTCACGGCGACCGCGGGCGCAAAGTGGGTGACGGTTACGCCAACTGTTGGCGTGGTTTTGCCCGGAGCGTTGACCAATTTGACGATTACCATCGCTACCACAACTCTCGCGCCGCAGGTAAATCCTTACACGGCGAAAGTGACACTTGCTTTGTCCGGCGCGTCGGTAAAGGCGCAGAACATCACGCTCAACGTGACGGTGAATAGCGCGGCGCCGACCATCACAAGTGTCTGGCCCACGCAGCTTCCATTGAACGGCCCGGCGCAAACGATCACCATCCAAGGAACCAATTTCTATACGGCAACCGTCGCGATGATCCAAGGAATTTCGACACCATTAGCCACCACCATCTTCAAAGACAGTTCCACGGTATTACAAGCCGTTGTTCCGGCAAATTTTTTAACGTCGGCCGCGACGCTCAACGTGCTGGTTGCGAATCCGGCGCCCGGCGGCAATTCGCTAACCACGATTCCCGTCACAGTTGGAAACACGGCCTCTGTTTTGGGCATCGTCAATGCGGCTAGCTTTGCCAGCGGTCCGGTCAGTCCGGGAGACATTGTTACCATTTTCGGCAACAATCTGGGACCGTCGAATCCGGCTTCCTTGACCGTCACTAACGGATTTGTGGATACTTCGCTGGGCGGTGTTTCGGTCACCATCGACGGCAAAAATGCGCCGATGCTTTACGTGAGCCCGAATCAGCTTTCCATACAAGTTCCTTATGAAGTCAGCATCGGAGCGAACAAAGCTGTTGTTGTGACCAATGGCACGAACGTCGCGAACAGCACCGTAACCACGGCAGCGACCGCACCGGGAATCTTCACGGCAAATGGCTCGGGGGCCGGGCAAGCGGCCGCGCTGACCTGCAGCGCGACCACTAATACTTGCGCGCTCAACTCAGTGACCAACCTGGCGAAAATCGGCGATATCGTGACTCTCTACGTCACTGGCGAAGGGATCTACAACATACCGCCGCTCTCAGGAGGGATTTCCGATACCGGCTATATCGTGCCAGCCAGCCTAACTCCTCTTCCGCAGATGACCACTGCTCCGACAGTGACGATTGGTGGCCAAGCCGCCGATACTACGAACGCAAACTTCTACGCGGGGCCGATCCCTGGTTCGATCCTTGGCCTGCTGCAGATCAACGCAGTGGTTCCGGCCGGCGCGAGCACGGGCGTCGCCGTTCCGATCGTCGTGACCATCGGCGCCAATTCCACGCAGGCGGGTGTGACGCTGGCGATTCATCCGTAAACGCAACCGAATAACTGAATAACCGAAGAACGCAGATTCAGCGCCCGCCGAACTTCGGCGCGCTGAATCTGCTATATCTTATTGGTTATGCTGATTCTCGCGGCCATCCTGGCCATCTTTGTTTATGGCATGATCGCCGCCATGCTCGGCACCATCCTGCCCGATCTTTCCGCCCGCTTCCAGCTTACGCCGAAACAAAACGGAACCATCGCGTTTTGCCAAGCGCTGGGATTGATTCTGGCGTCGGTCGCGGTCGGGCCGCTGATCGACAACCAGGGCAAGAAGATCGGAATGGTTCTCGGTTTGGCCCTGATTACGCTGGCTCTGGTCTTGCTGCCGAAATCCAGCGGATTCGGCACTACCGCGGCCTATCTTTTCTTGTTGGGGATCGGCGGCGGGATCATCGTGACGGCCGCAAATTTAGTGGCTGGCGATGTGACTCCTGAACATCGCAGCACGACTTTGAACTTGTTGAACCTGTTCTTTGGCCTCGGCGGACTGGCGACGCCGTTCATTTCGGCCAATTTGCTGTCGCGAAATTCCACGCGGCTCTGTTATCTCGTGGCCGGTTTGGCGGCGGCGACGCTTGCCATCAATATCGCGGCGCCCATTCCGGGTCCGACGGGCGGCAATGGATTTGTGTTCGCTGAAGCAGGCAAAGTAGTCGGCCGTCCGGAACTGTGGCTGCTGGCGCTGTTCCTCTTTCTGTACGTCGCGTCCGAAGTGGGCGTTTGGAACTGGCTGGTGCAGCATCTGGTTGCCCAAGGAATTCCGGAATCCCGCGCGCTCAATGTGCTGTCGCTCGGATTTGCGTTGGGCTTGTTGCTGGGCCGGGTTGGAGTGTCGCGTGTGTTGATATCCGTTCCGCCGTTGCAGGTAACGCTCGCGGCGTCGATTTTGATGTTGATCACGACGTATCTTATGTTGCAGACCAGAGATCCGAAGATCGCGTGGATCATGGTGTTTCTGGCCGGCGTCGCGATGGCGCCCGTGTTCCCAACTACGCTTGCGATTGTGGGTGACCGGTTCCCGATCATGACTGCCACCGCGACAGGAATCGTGATCACATCCGGCTGGATCGGATTGGCGGTGAGCTCCCGCATCATTGGATCGATTGCGGGCGGCGAACCAACCCGACTCAGAAAAGCGCTGCTAGTGCTGCCGGGCGCGGCTGCGGTGATGATCGTAGTGAATCTGGTACTCCAAGCCAAGTAAGACTCAGCTTTGATAAAAGCTCAGTGAATTGCTGCCCTGCTTGAGCACGCGGTAGCGCTTCAGGTTTCCGTATTCCGGCTTCAATGCTGTGCGGGAATCGTGTTGGGCGATCACTATCCGCTTTGCTTCCGATGCGCCGAGCGTTCCGAGTGCGGATTCGTATTCGATCTCCTTTTCATACGGCGGATCCAGGAACACGAAGCCGGCCGGCACACGTTCGAGGACCAGTTGGGATTTTCCGGTGAACACTTCGGCGCGCGCTTCCAGTCCGAGTGAAGACAGGTTTTCCCGGATCACTTCCACCGCGGCGCGGTTTTTTTCCACGAAAATTGCACGGCGCGCGCCTCGGCTCAGCGCTTCGATGCCGACGGCGCCGGTGCCTGCGTAGGCGTCCAAGAAAACGGAGCCCGCGATGATGGGAGCCAGCACGTTGAAGAGCGTCTCGCGCAAGCGGTCCGGCGTAGGGCGGGTTTCGAGTCCGGGCAGCGATTTCAGGCGGCGGCTGCGGAACTCTCCTCCGATGACGCGCATTAGCCGACCTGCACCAATCCATATTGGCGCTGCCAATGTTGCTGGATGTAGCTCACCGCGCGCTTCAGCTCTTCGGGCGATGGCGGATTTGAGATAAATGCCTGCGCCTCAGAGCGCGCGATTTCAAGCAGGTCCTGATCGCGGATGATGTTGCCAATCCTGAGTGAAGGAAGGCCGGATTGTTTGGTGCCGAAAAATTCACCCGGGCCGCGCAATTTCAAATCCATTTCCGCGATGTAAAAGCCGTCGCCGGAATCCACCATGGTGCGGATGCGTTCGCGTCCTGTATCGTTCAACCGGCTGGTCACCAGGATGCAATAGCTTTGTTCGGCGCCGCGTCCGACGCGGCCGCGAAGCTGGTGGAGTTGCGCTAAACCGAATCGCTCGGCTTGTTCGATCACCATGACAGTGGCGTTCGGCACATCCACGCCAACTTCGATCACGGTGGTCGAAACCAGAATCTTGATCTCGCCGCGGCGGAACTCGTCCATGACGCTCTCTTTTTCTTCGGTTTTGAGCCGGCCATGCAGAAGACCGACGCGGATATCGGGAAACACGCGCTCAGAAAGGTGCTTGTGCATCTGCTGCGCGGCTTTCATGGCTTGCGTTTCCGACTCTTCGATCACCGGATAAACGACATACGCCTGGCGGCCGGCCGTAACTTGCTTGAGCAGGAAACTGTAGACGCGCTCTACCTGATCCTCGGTGACGTGCTTGGTTTGGATCGGCTTTCTGCCCGGCGGCATTTCGTCGATTACGGAAACATCCAGGTCGCCGTAGATGGTGAGCGCCAGGGTGCGTGGGATCGGCGTCGCGGTCATCACCAGAACATCAGGACTCGCGGCTTTTGAAACCAGGCGCAGGCGCTGCATCACGCCGAAGCGGTGCTGTTCGTCGACCACGGCCAGTCCCAGATTTTTCCACTCGACGTCTTCTTCGATCAGGGCGTGTGTGCCGATGCCGATGTGGACCAGTCCGGCTGCCATGAGCTTTTTCAACTGGGACTTTTCGCGAGGCGTGGAAGATCCGGTGAGTAGGGTGACCACGTAGCCGGACTTCTGGAACATGTTTTTGAAATTGATGAAGTGCTGCCCGGCGAGGATTTCGGTGGGCGCGAGGACGGCCACTTGGTATCCGTTCTCGATGGCGATCACAGCTGCTTCTGCCGCGACCAATGTTTTTCCGCTTCCGACATCGCCCTGCAGCAGCCGGCTCATTGGATGCGGGGCCTGCATGTCTTCGGCGATTTCCTTCAGCACGCGTTTCTGAGCGTTGGTGGGCTTGAAGGGCAGCATGGCTTTGATGCGCTCGCGCACGCGATCGTTCAACTGGAACGAAATGCCGGCTTGCACGCGGGCTTTGGCGCGCTTCAACGATAATCCGCATTCCAGCCAGAAGAATTCCTCGAAGATCAGACGCCATTGCGCGGGGCTGCGGAACGCGTTCAGGAGCCGCACGTCGGCGGCGGGCTCGGGGAAATGGAGCGTTTGAATCGCGGTCCAACGGCTGGGCAACTTCAGGCGATCAAGGATCGCGGGGGGTAGATGATCCGGGAGCGGATCGATGGAGGTGAGTGCGCGGTGAACGAGATCCCGGAAAACTCGGGTGGTGATTTTTCCGGCGGCTTCATAGATGGGCACGATGCGGCCGGTGTGGAGTCCGGGCTCGTCGTCGGATTCGTCAGCGGAAAGAATTTCGAACTCCGGATGCATGATCAGCAGGTCGCCGGTGTAGCTATCGAGTTCGACTTTGCCGAAAAGAGCCACGCGCAATCCGGGAGTGAAGCGGTCGGCAAGATAGCCGCCATGGAACCACTTGGTCATCAGGCGTTGATGCGAGGAGTCGGAGAAGACGGCTTCGAACAGGCCGAGATTCTTGCGGCGGAATCCGGCCAGGCGCGCAGACTGTACTTCCGCGATGATGGTTGCCATTTCGCCTGGAGCGAGCTGCGCAATGGTCTTAACGTTGGTGCGATCTTCGTAGCGGAAGGGGGCGTAGCCGAGCAAATCTTCGACAGTACGCAGACCTTTGGCTTCGAGCATTTCCGCGCGCGCGGGTCCGACGCCCTTCAAGAATTTCAGTGGAGTGGAAGTGTCCAACGGAAAGTTCCCAAATGAAGTAGTCCAAGCAGGTCACACCAGTGTACAATGGCGCGTGATGAAAACCATTGCAGTGCTCGGCGCGTTCTGCGCCGCTTTGACCGCGGCGGATCTGCGAATCGGCATTATTGGAACGGATACTTCGCACGCGACCGCGTTCACCAAGCAGTTGAACGAAACGCCGGGAATTCGCGTGACTGCCGCGTACAAAGGCGGCAGCGCGGATATCGAAGCCAGCCGGTCGCGCGTGGATATGTTCGCGAACGAGCTTCAAAGCAAATACAACGTCAAGATTGTCGACAGCATTGAAGAGCTTTGCAAACAGGTGGACGCGGTGCTGCTGGAAAGCAACGACGGGCGCGTGCATCTGAAGCAGGCGCGCATTGTGTTCGCGGCGCACAAGCCTGTGTTCATCGACAAGCCGCTGGCATCGACGTTGGAAGATGCGCGGGAAATTGCAAAGCTGGCGAAAGCGGCCGGTGTTCCGTGGTTCAGTTCTTCGAGTTTGCGATTCGATGGCGCGGCGAGTTTGCGAAGCCAGGATTTGAGCGGCGCCTTGACGTGGGGTCCGGGACCGCTCGAAGAGCATCATCAACTGGATTTGACGTGGTACGCGATTCATCCGATCGAGATGCTGTACACGATCATGGGGCAAGGCTGCGAAGAGGTGACGCGGATCGTGACGGCAGATTCCGATGTAATTGTGGGGCGTTGGAAAGACGGACGAATCGGAACGGTGCGCACGCTGCGGCCTTACGGGGATTACGGCGCGGTAGTGTTCCGGAAAAAATCGAAGGGACAGGCTTCGGAGGTTTCGACGAAGGTGGAGGACGCCGGCTACACGCCGCTCGTGGATGAGATTGTGAAATTTTTCCAAACGGGGAAGGCTCCTGTTTCGCCGGAAGAGACACTTGAGATTTTTGCGTTTATGGACGCGGCCCAGCGAAGTAAGGAAGCCGGGGGGAAGCCGATGGGGTTGAGGTAATTTTCAAGGCGTTCACACGAGTGTGAACGCGGCACGCACGAGTGCGTGCGCTACTCCGTGTTGCGGGTGGGGCGGAGGCGCTGTAATTGCTGCCACTGCGCTGCCGTGAGCAAGACGCGGAGTTTGAGGCTGAGTTCGGAAAGCGTGCGCGTCAGGGCGCTGCGCGCGGCGATCAACTGTTCGATGGCTTGCGTGGTTTTTGCCTGATCTACCGGGTCGTGGTTGAAGAGATCTTCCAACGTTTGTTCGGCGCGCAGGACTTTGGCGCGGGCTTCCAGCAGTTCCGGATGATAATGCGTGACGACGCCGCGGATCTGCTGGATCTGTACATTGCTCAGATTCAATTGGCGCACGATGGGCTTGTTGCTCCACCATGGATAGAGGCTGCTCGGCATCTGCGCGAACGCAGGAATGCTCAGTGTGAGGACAATGGCTGCGAGTTTCATTGATCCTCGAAAAGCTTGTGCAGCGGCTGGATCGCTTTGGGCTCGTCGGTTTGCTCGATGGCTGTCAGATCGGAATACAACTGTTCGTCGGTTGTGAGCGTGACCGGAGATTTCAGGTAGCGCGGAATGGTGATGCCGGCGGCAAGCACGAGAAGCATTCCAACCGAGAGAGCCCAGCGGAGCGGGGCGAAGTTGCGCATCGAGTGGTTAAGCCGGTTGTAGATGCTGCGGCGCTGTGCGTCCAGGAATTCTTGCGAAACCTCGGGCTCCGCGAGAACACGCTGTCGCACGGTGCGCAGGCGGTCTAATTCCGCGCGGCAGGCGGCGCACTCGCGAAGGTGAGAATCTTCATCCTTCACCCCGTACAGCAACTGATTAAAATCGGTCTCGTTCCAATGTTTCATTACTGCTTCCCTCGAAAGTACAGATCGTGCAGCTCCTCCCGAAGCTTTTCGATGGCACGAAATAAGTGTACCTTCACCGTTCCAATATCCAGGTCCAGGATGCCGGCGATGTCGGCCAGGCTCCGGTCTTCATAATGCCTCAATGCGAACACAGCGCGCTGGCGGAGGCTCAATTTGTCCAGCGCGTTTTGCACCCTATCGCCGATTTCGGCGGCGAAAATCTGGTCTTCGGCGTTGGGTTCCGGCGCCGGGGCGAGGCGGAGAATCGTTTCTTCGTCCTGCGCAGCCGGACGCTTCCGCCAAAACTGCCAGCGGCGCGATCGGAGCCGGTCGAGGCAGGTGTTCACCGCGATGCGTGTTAACCAACTGCCCGGATTCTCCAAATCCGCGGAGCCGGGCCGGTTGAGCGACTGCCAGGCTTTGATGAACGTGTCTTGAGTAGCGGAGTCGGCTTCGCCGATGTCCTGGAGCATGCGTTTGCAGAGCAGAAAGATGCGTTTCTGCTCGGAGGCCATCCAGGCTCCGAATTCGCGCGTGCTTGCTTCGCTTTCCACACGGGAACTCAGACGATCCGCCATCGCGCCCATCATACATTCTGGACGGGGATTCGGCGGTTTGGTTGACAGGTTGGGGGGGGAATTATGGAAGAACAACAGTTTAAGGCGTTCACACGAGTGTGAACGCGGCACGCCGAGGGCGTGGGCCACGTTTAGCCAGCGGCGCGCTCGATGAAGGAGGCTTGTTCCAACAGGCGCGAAACACCTGACTTGCTGTCTTCGCCCAAGGATTTCGTGCTGAAGATCGAGCAGCCTTTGGCGATGTGCTGGACATCGGCGGCATCCTCTTCCACCAGCATTTCGTGCTCTACCCAGTTGGAAAGAGGGATGTTGCGAAAATACAGGCGTTCCTGCATGACCATGGACTTCTTGCGCGCGGCCAGAGACTTGTTCTCGCGGAAGTAGTGCCGCTCTTCCACCCGGAAATCCTGCATGAAATCGTCGAGGGCTCGCCGGCGAGCTTCCTGCTCCGTCGCTTTGACGCGTTCTTCCATGGTGTTTTTCTGGGTTTTGACTTCGGCACGAGCTTCGGCCAGACGGCTACGCTCCTTAGCGATGGCGACTTCCATGCGGGCGTGCATGATGTAATACGCCAGCAAAGCCGAGCCTGCGGCGATGAAAACCGGCAGGAGAATCCACAACATAGCGTCTAGCTGCATGTCGTAATTAATATCGGCGGCAGGCGGGAGTAACGTTAGGTCACAGGATTTCCGATTGGGAACCGTCGATTTTAGAGCCGGAAACCAGGGCCATAAAAAGCGGTAAACGCAAGGTAAACAAGGCTTTAAGGATGGATGCGAGGCGGAAAAGCAGGCCCGCCATGAATCCGTTGTGTTTGCCGAAGTAGACGGCCAATCCGTGGACGCGGTCGGCGTCCAACAGGTTTTTTGAGGATTCGGAATAAGGCGAGTGGGGGGTGTAGAGCGCGCTTACCTGTGGCAGGACCAGGATCTTTCGCGCGGCGCGGCGGATTTGATAGCAGAGTTCGGCGTCAGACCAAAACTCGCCATAGCGTTCGTCGAGATAGTTGATGCCCTTGAAGAAATACTTTCGGACCATGAAGGCGTCGAAGGTGGCGTACTCGACAGTTTCCGCGGCGGCTGTTTTGTCGATTTCGAGCGAGATCAGGTCGAGGCCGGTGGTGGGCGTCGGCAAGCGAAAAAACTGGGGCGGCGACTTGGATTCCGTGTCCAAAAGGAGCGGACAGACAGCGGCGGCTTCCGGGTCGGACTCCATGCGAGCGAGCAGAGCGGGGATCGTGGTGGGGAGCACTTCCACTTGCGGGGTCAGCAGGAAAAGATACTCGCCGGCGGCGGTGCGCGTCGCGATGTTCAAGGCTTTGGTGCGTCCGAAATAGCGGGGCAGGCGCAAAATTGTAATGCCTTCGAATTCCGAATCGAGCTGGGGGCTTTCGTCGTGCGAGCCGCAATCGACCACGAGGATTTCGATGAGCGCGCGGTCGTTCGAGCCTTCCAGGGCGGCGAGGCAGCGCCGCAAGGCGGGGGCGCTGTCGTAGGAGAAGACGAGCGCCGTGACTTTGGGCGTGGGCGCCGGTTGTTCGGGAAGCGGTTGTGGATCAGGCTCCGCCTCAATGATCGGAGTCTCTTTCCGGGCTTCTACTTTTCGTTTGCTGGCGATGGGCATGTCACTTGGGAGTGGTCATCAACCAATCGCTTCCGAGCAGAGTCACCTTGGTGGGCGGCGTCTTGAGTGGAATGGAGAAGGTTGAGGTATCGCTGGCGGCGGCCAGCCAGTAGACCTTTCTATCGGTTTTGGTACGCACTTCGAGGGGAACGAAGGTGGTGAACTCGTCATCGACGTTGTGTTCCACAAGCGTGCCGGTAAGTTTTGTTCCCTTAAACGCATAGGTCATTTTGACGGCCGGGATGCCGGTGCCGTAAACCCAGGTGTCGAAGAAAGCCTTGAGCGATGCATCGGCTGTTCCAGGCGGAGTATACTGCGCGGCCAGTTCGCGGAACTGTTCGGTGCTGACAGTGGCGAAGCGGTAACGGGTGCAGAGTTCGCGCAAAAAGGCCAGGAATTTTTCATCGCCCAAACGCCGGCGCAGCATATGCATGATCCAAGTGCCTTTTTCATACGTCACGGTGCGCCAGGCGTGAGGCGCGATGGAGGATTGCAGGCGGAAGCCCCAACTGATGGGTCCGGCGGATTCGAGCGTGCGGCCGCTTTTGAGTTTGGCGAGGAGATCGGCTTTGTAATCGGCGAGCAGCGCGTCCACGGTTTGCGATCCCTTGGTTTTTTCCATCAGCAGCAGCGCGGAGTAGTTGGCGAGCGATTCGATCAGCCATTCGTCCTGATATCCGGCGGCGACCACCATGTTTCCCCACCATTGATGCGCGGTTTCGTGGGCTTCGAGGAGTTGCGAGAAAAACGTTTCGCCGGCGCGATCGCGCATGGAGGGCGGACGCTGTTCCGAATTCAGGTAGGCGAGCGTAGAAATGTAAACTAAGCCGGGAAATCCCTGCCCAAATGTTCCCGGGATGGGCGTAACGGAAAGATAGGGCAGAGGCGGCGGGCCGAATTTCTCAGTCATAAATTCGACGGCGTTGGCGACGTCCTTCGCAATGAGTTCGAGACGTGGGGCTGGATTCGAAACGCCCGGCGTGAGCGTAGCGGGAGAGCCTTTGGTCTCGAGCGCGGCTTCGACGTGGCGATTGGCGTACACGTCGATTTTGTAGCCGTTGGGCACAGCCGAGACGGATTGAAAGTCGCCGAGGTTGAATCCTGCGAACCGAACCGGAACATCCGTCTTGCGATGTGTGACGCGCGTGTCCCCGTCGGTGTGATCGTCGACAACGGCGCCGGTCGCGACCACAGTGAGATTTTTTGGATAGTGGAACGTCAGGTCGTAGGTGGCGAATTCGGTGCCGACCCGCGGATACCAAGTTCCGCGAGAGGTGACGAAATACACCCCGTCGCCGGCATCCTGGATCACCTGGCCTTCGTGATGGATCTCGATTTCGTGGGGATGCGCGGGATCGAGCGGAGTTTCCGGGATAAGGACAATGAGATCGTTGTCGTTGCTGGAAATCAGATTGGACCGAATAGATTCGCGCTGAAAGACTTCTACCGGATGTCCGTCGATGGCCGCGGCTGTAGCGTGCATGCTGCTCGACATATTGAAAGAAATGGTCGCTCCGAGGGGCCGCTTGGGAGTCAGGGTGAAGCGCGTGACGGCTTTCATCCTGAGGTCGCTATCGATGACGCTATCAATGCGGAAATTGTCAAGCGAGAAGCGGGGGCCATCGGCGGCGGAACTTCTTCGGGCGGATCGCGCGGGAAAGCTGGTCCAGGTATCGAAGTACGTGCGGTTGTCGTTGTAGACGATTTTTCCGGCGAAGATTTGCTCGTGAGCGGTGGGATCGTAGAGAACATCGAAGGTGCCGAGCTGGAGGCCTCCGATGGCCATATAAAACATGCCGATTTTGCGGTCGCCGGAGATGAGATCGTTGACCAGGCGCGCGATGAAGCTGTCGGTGAGATTGCGCACGACGGAGCTCCAGGGATCCGAGAGAAGGGGTGCATCCTCGGGGGTCTTCTTCATGCTGGGGTTGGCCTGCATCTCTGCGAGCAGCTCGGCGGCGGTGTTATCGGAGAAGACCATGACGGCCGTTTTGAAATGCTCATTGAGGTTGGGTGAGTTGGTGAAGGTGGAAAGCGACAGGCGCTCGCTACGCACCGGCGGCATGATGAGCACTTCGGCATCGCCTGCTTCCTGGTTGGCCACGAACACTGCGGCGGAGCGGACGCCCGCGATGGGTTTGCTAAAGATCAGAAATCCGGAATTGAGATAAATTTTCAGATCTTCCTTGACGAAGTTGAGCTCGATGACGCGGTAGCATTCGTCGGGGTCGAGCGAGATTTCGTGAAGTTGGCGGGCAAGGTCGGCCGCGGTGGTGGGGGCGGCGTGGGCGTGCAGGGTGAGGAGCAGCAGGAGCGGGGAGAGGCGGACCACTTACTCAGTTTACTCGGGCGGCCGGCGGCTCGGGACTTGGGTCTGGGGAGCGGGGCACCTTGGCTTCAACCGTGCCGGGCGGCTTGGATGGCGGCGATGTCGATCTTGCCCATTTTCATCATGGCTTCGAAGGCCCGTTTGGCTTCGGAGCCGCCGGAGCCAAGGAATGCTTACGGCGGTGAACTCGACTGTGACATCGCCACCTGCGCGATTGTATCGGCCTTGGCGCGGGGAGTTGCAAGACTGACTGCGATGGCGAGACTGAAGTTGGCGCAAAGGCCGATGAATCCGGCGCTCACGCCCAGAAAGGGATCGTGGTGGGTGAGGAAGAGGGCGGCCATGCAAAATACGCCGGCCGTCAAACCCACGAACACGCCAGGCATCGAAACCGGTTTCCAGAAAAGTCCGAGAACGATGCCGGGAAAAAGCTGAGTGATGCCGGCGTAGCCGAGCAGCAGGAGCGATACGAGCGTGGAAGATCCGTGAAGAGCGAGAGAGAGGCTGACGCCGGCGATGACGAGCACCATGATGCGAGCCAGGCGGG
>DATGIH010000286.1:0-22033 GCA_035295865.1 Bryobacteraceae bacterium | reverse complement strand
AGGGCATGAAGCAGCGGCAGAATAAATTTGCCACTGCTGGAGTTGCGACGCCCGCCATGTGGGGCGGCAATTTGAGCAACATCACGGATTTCAACGGGGATCATTTCACGATCTACGATCCCACCACCACGCAAGGACCGAACGGCGCCCGTCTGCCGTTTGCGAACAATATCATTCCCGCCAGCCGCATCAATAAATTCGGCCAGGTGATGCAAAGCATTTCGCCCGTGCCGCAAGGCGCCAATGCCGCAGGCAATCCCTGGATCGAACAAAACTTTCAGGCATACTATCCGATCGTAACCAACCAGCACACCTACACCATAAAGATCGATCATAATTTCTCGCCCAAGGACACGTTGTCGGGCCGGTTCACCAGTTCGCCTTTCTTCTACACGCAGGAAGGCGGACAGTATGGATTCCCGCCCCCGGGCTGTACCAATTGCGGCGGAACAGCTGAGCGCGATTACAAGGTCTATTCCGAATACATTCGTTACAATCACGTATTCTCCCCCACGTTCTTGAATGAGTTGCAACTATCCAGCTTCCGTTCCGCGGCGCACTACGGAACTTTGGGTGATAGCACGAACTGGGCGACGAAACTCGGACTGCCGAATCCGTTCGGCGTCACCGGATGGCCCACCATTTACGCGGCGCAGAGTTCCGGCGACCCGATGTTCAACATGTTCTACTACGGCGGTTTCGACGGCGATAATAATCACCACCAAAACCTCACCAGTTTCGAGATCGACGACAACGTCACTTGGGTAAAAGGCAAGCACACGGTCAAGTTTGGTTTCAAGGGACGCAAGGAATACAACAACGTCGAGGAACTGCAACAAGCCGAGGGCTCGCACGATTTCTATGGGTCGTGGACCGGCCTCTACGATCCAAGCGCGCAGGCTCAGGCTCCCTTTACCGGCACTGGATTCGCCACGATGTTGTTGGGCCTTCCCACCAACCTCAGAGACCAATACAATCGCGGTTATTTCTATTTCCAACAGAAGGAAATCGATCTGTACGTAAACGATACTTGGAAAGTGAGCCCGCGGCTGACGGTTGGGCTGGGCATCCGCTGGGACCATTGGACGCCTTACCATGAAGCGCAGAACCGGCTGGTCAGTCTAGATCCGAACAACTACATCGGAAAGTTTCAAGTCATCACGCCTGGAAGCACCAGCATCAATAATCTGCCCAATATCCCATCCGGCGTGCTCGGATCGTGGGCCGCAGCCGGTTTAACGTGGACCACCGCGAACCAGGTGCCAGGCTTCCCGAAAGCGCTGATTCCGAACTATTGGAAGGATTTCGGACCGAGATTATCGGCAGCCTATCAGATCAGCGACAAGTGGGTGATCCGCGGTGGCTATGGAATGTACTATTGGCCCATGCCGTTGTCGCAGATTTTGCAGGCCTCGCGCACCAATCCGCCGCTGAACCTGAACTTCCACACCGGCTTCACTGATCTCAATGGCGCCGTTCCGAACTGGAATCTGCTGAATGCGCCGGGTCCGGGCAATTATTTGCCCAACGCCACCGTCAACGTCAATGGAATCGTGCCGCTGACCACTACTTCGAAGGGCATCTTCATTTTCGATCCCCACAATTGGTCGGATGACCGGATGCAGCAGTGGACCATCACGCTGGAGCGCGAGTTGATGAAGAACACGTCGCTGCACTTGAGCTACATCGGAACGCACGGAAGTAATCTCGAGCAGCGTATCGCGTTCAACAGCGCGGAAGGAGCGCTCAACTATGAAACTCGCACGGGCTTGATTGCGGCGCCTGGCGCGGCCGGCGCAGATAGCCGGCGTCCGAATCCAAATTGGAATGGAACTGTGGAATCGCACGTCGGTTTCTCGAACTCGAATTCATTCCAGGCGCAAATTCAGCGCCGGTTCTCGAGCGGTTTGGGATTCCAACTGTTCTACACCTATGACCACGCGCTGACAACAAGCGATGAAAGTGGAACGGGCGACGGCAGCGGCGGGGCCTTGGTTCCTCTGAATTCAACCATTCTCGGTGAGCCCAACTTGTCCTTGCATCAGCGCCTGAAGCTCGTGTACTACAACTCGGGATTGGTTCCGCCGCATCGCGTTACTTGGAACGGAATCTACGAACTGCCGTTCGGTAGAGGGAAGCGGTATGCCAACGGTGTTTCCAGAGCGATGAACGAGCTCGTCGGTGGATGGCAGTTGGCTTTCATCGGTACGTGGGCCAGCGGTAATTGGATCGGCGTGAAAAACGGCGAGTATCTGTTTGGCAACCCGT
The DNA here is from genome assembly GCA_035295865.1 of Bryobacteraceae bacterium. Taxonomy (GTDB): domain Bacteria; phylum Acidobacteriota; class Terriglobia; order Bryobacterales; family Bryobacteraceae; genus Palsa-89. The sequence continues at coordinate 19,765 of DATGIH010000286.1, read as the reverse complement.
CGCTCAGCAATCATCCGGATCTCACCATCTTCGGCAAGAACCAGAAGCTTTGGTTCGCGGGAGATTTCGATCCGTCTTCCGCCACCAACATCAACTTGAGCACGCTCGAAGCTCTGGTGAATCCGAATCGCGCGCAACGCATCGTGCGGCCAGTCGGCGCCCAGTTCAACAACCAGATCCCGTTTCTGTTGGCGAACGGAATGGTGCACAATACCTCCATCACCGACCTGCAGAGCTGGAACTCACAGAACTTCATGCTGAGCCCCGGTAATTGGGATCAGGATATGTCGGTTTTTAAATACTTCGACATCGCCGAGCGTGTGAAGCTGCGCTTCACGGCGGACTTCTTCAACGTCTTCAACCATCCGGTTGACTACTTGCCTGGAATTGGATCCGACTTGAATCTAACCACCGGTCTGTTGGACTTAAGCCGGCAGGTGAACGACCCACGCATCATCCAGTTCTCTTTGCGGCTGGAGTGGTAGGAGCGACGCCGGAATCTTCCGGCAGCGTGGGAAAATAACATGTGCGACGCCCCGCGCTGATTCTGTTGGCAGTTTTTTGCGTGGGCTGCGGGAAAGCGCCGCAGCCCGATTCTCATCCCAAAACGGCGGAAATCTTCCACCCGTATCGGTTCGACGACCAAATTGAGCAGGCAGCCGTTAGTGCGCCTTCGGGTAGCTCCTCAGTGCAAGCGGCCGATCCCATTGTTTGGCGGAACTTTCGTTCCGAAAAAGACATAACTTGGATTCTGCTGCGCGGCAACATGGGATACCGGCGCGGCGATTTGATTTTGCAAGGCGACGACAGTACGCCGGTAATCCTCGCGCCCCGAAAGCCCGCCATCGCTTGGGATCTCTACCAAGCTGTGCAGATCCGGATGCTGGCGGAAGACGGGCAGACGATCAAAATCAAAATCGGAGACCAGGAATTCCAGCAAAAGATACACTCGCTCAAGCAATACAATACCTACCGCTTCGATATCCACATCGAGGCCGGCGCCAGCGTGAAGCCGCTGGCCATCATGCCCACGGATAGCTTGACCGGTCTTGTTGCAATTCAATCAATCGAGTTGATCCCCCGCAAGACCGAGTTTTCCAATGCCACGGGACGCTCGATGATCGGCAAACGGGAGGAGTATCGCAACGTGATCTTCGTGCATTCGCCCTCTTCGTTGGCTTATGAGGTACAAGTTCCGTCGAATGGCAGACTCCGCTTTGGAATTGGCGTGGCAGGCGGGGAGCCCGTGAGTTTTCGCGTAAGGGCGGACGCGTCGGAGCTATTTTTGAAGACGTTCGCGAATCCGGACATTTGGGAAGACGAAGAAGTCGACCTTGCCGCGTACGCCGGGCGCAGAGCCAAGCTTACTTTCGAGACCAGCAGCGCCTCGAACGGGGCTGTCGGCTTATGGGCAAATCCGATTCTGAGCGCGGCCGCGCCAAGACAACAACAGAATGTTCTGATCTATATGATCGACACATTGCGCGCCGATCACGCCAGTCTGTATGGCTATGCTCGCGACACCACACCGAATCTCAAGAAGCTCGGCGCGCAAGGATTGGTCTTCGAAGATTGCCAGGTGCAGGCCACCTGGACCAAGCCATCCGTCGCCTCGCTAATGACTTCTCTCTATTCGTTCACGCATGGCATCCGCACGGATGATGACGTTATTCCTCAGCGTTCCGCCACGCTGGCCGAGCAGTTGCGAGCCGCCGGATACGATACGGCCAGCATGATCTCGAATCCTTTGGCCGGCCGGCTCACCGGATTGCAGCGCGGGTTCGACTATCTCTCGGAATGGCAAGCCGTCGCGCGACTGGTGAACGAAAAAGAGGATCGCGCTACGGATTCGGCGGCGTTGAACCGGATGCTGTTTCCGTGGCTTGAAAAACATCGCGACGAGCCATTTTTCCTGTACGCGCATGCCACCGATCCGCACGCGCCCTATCGAGCGCCGGCAGCGGAAGAAGCGAAGTTCGCCAATCCGGCCGAGACGCCGCAGTTCGACCGCGATTTCAACAAAGTGGAAAATATGGCTGTTCAGCGCGGCGGATTCGGAGTCAATCGAGTGCTTTGCGAGAAGGCCGGCATTCATCCCGACCGCTTTATCCAACAGGCGCGCGATCGTTACGACGCGAAAATATTGCACAATGACGCGAGCTTCCAGCAGTTGCTCGAAAAGCTTCGCCAGCTTGGCATTCTCGAGAACACCCTGATCATTGTGGTTTCCGATCATGGCGAAGAGTTCTGGGAGCATGGCTGGACCGGGCACGGTCAGTCCGTTTATCAGGAACTAGCCCACGGGGTGCTGATGATGTGGAATCCGAAATTGATCCCAACACCGCGCCGGATCGCTGATCCCGTTCAGTTGATCGACGTAATGCCGACCGTGCTCGATTTGCTTGGGATCAAAATACCGGACGTCGTCGAAGGTCAGAGCCTCGCCCCGTTTGTGAAGGGCGTTCCGTTCCAACAGCGGACTCCCGTGATGACGTCGCGCTTCGCTCATCCGTATTCGAAGACGAACGATGAATTCACTCCGGAAAACCACATCGATTCTATGGCGCTGATCGACGCCAACTGGAAATTGATTTATCGCGAGAACGGAAAATCTGTCGGACTCAATAAAGTGGAACTGTACGATCGGCGTACAGACCGCGAGGAGCGCACCAATGTCGCCGCGCAACATCCGGACGAAGTGGATCGCGGAGTCTCGCGAATTGGCGCTTGGATGGACGCGCAAAGACAGATGCACCAAGCGTTAGGGCGCGGAGGAAAAGCTCCGCTCGACAAAGAAACGCTCGATCGTTTGCGGAGCTTAGGATATCTGGGAGGAAAACAATGATCACACGCCGAACGTTACTCGCAGCCGCTGCAGCGCTGCCCGTCATCGCAAAAGCAAGCGCCGCCAGCCGCTTCGGACTCGAAATTTACAGCCTGCGGGGCGACGCCGAAAAGGATCTGCCAGCCACGCTGGCGCTGATTCGCAAGTTCGGATTCCATGAACTGGAAGTAGGCGAGTTCTATGGCCGGACCGTTCCGGAGTTTCACAAGATGCTGCAGCAGAATGAACTCCGGGCGACGTCCATGATGGCGGCCTACGAGCGGCTCGGCAGCGCCCTCGATGCGGTAATAGCGGACGCGCACACGCTCGGCGTGGAGTACGTCGTCGCATCCACCATTCCGCATGAAAGGCGCATCAGCCCAGAGAGTATGACGCGCGCAATCGACGATTTCGGCAAATGGGGTGAGAAACTCTCAGCCTCAGGTTTGCATCTTTGCTATCACACGCACGGCGTCGAGTTCGACAAATCCGCCGAGGGCACTTTGTTCGACACCTTGGTCCAGCGCACGAATCCGAAGCACGTCAACTTCGAGATGGACATTTTCTGGATCGTATACGCGTTTCAAGATCCCGCTAAACTTCTGCACAAATATCCCGGCCGATTCCCGCTCATGCACGTGAAAGACATTCGCAAAGGTACAAAGCTGGGTGGATCCCCTGCCGATGTGCTGGAAGAAGAGAGCGTACCGCTCGGTAAGGGCATCGTCGACATCCCGGCCGCGCTGCGCGCTGCGAAGGAGACGGGGGTGCGGCACTACTATATAGAGGATGAAGCGGTGAATGCCGCCGAGCAGCTTCCAGAAAGTTTGAAGTTTCTAGAAAGCATCCGCGTATGAAAGCTCTATCCGGACGGCGATTCCGGTTCGCAGCCATCACAGGAACAAACGTCATCCGGAATTACGCCGACCGGGTTTCCCCGGCACATTGACAAAAAAGATGGTACCAGGAGAAAATCTGTAAGCGCTTGCGGAAAAGCATCGGAATCTATTTTGCCGCTTCGTTGGCGGGGGCCGCCGCTCTATTCGGCCAGCGCCCGGTCTCGATTCGCGTGGATTTACAATCTTCCCGGGGAGCGTGGAATCCAACCTGGAACTTCTTCGGATACGACGAACCAAATTATACTTACGCAAAGAATGGGCGCAAGCTGCTCAGCGAATTATCCGCCGCGAGCCCGAGTCCCGTTTACATCCGAACTCACAATCTGCTGACCTCGGGCGACGGCACTGCGTCGCTGAAGTGGGGATCCACCAACGCCTACACGGAGGATGCGGCCGGCCGTGCTCGTTATGACTGGACCATCGTCGATCGAATCCTTGACAGCTATCAACAAACTGGCGTCAAGCCTCTCGTCGAAATCGGATTCATGCCGGAAGCATTGTCCTCGCATCCGGAGCCCTATCGGCACAGCTTCCCAGTCGGCTCTCTGTGGACGGGCTGGGCGTATCCGCCAAAGAACTACCAAGCCTGGGCCGAGCTGATCCATCAATGGGTGCGTCACTGTGTGAATCGCTACGGCGCACACGAAGTGGAAAGCTGGTATTGGGAGGTTTGGAACGAACCAGACATCGGCTATTGGCAGGGAACTCCTGAAGAATATTACAAGCTTTATGACTTCGCCGCCGATGCCGTGAAGCGCGCGCTGCCCGCGGCCAAAATCGGCGGACCACACAGCACCGGCCCGGCCGCTCCCAAAGCGGCGACTTTTCTCCGCGGATTTCTACAACACGCACTGCACGGCAAGAACTCTGCGACGGGCGAAATTGGATCGCCGCTCGATTACGTCGGCTTTCACGCGAAAGGCTCCCCGCGAATGGTGGACGGCCACGTGGAAATGGGTATCCGTAACCAGGCGCAAAATATTTCGAACGGATTCGAAATCGTAGAGAGCTTTCCGGAGCTTCGCAACAAACCAATCATCATCGGCGAGTCCGATCCGGAAGGCTGTGCCGCTTGCTCGGCCAAAACCAATCCGCAAAACGCGTATCGAAATGGACCGCTGTATGCCAGCTACACTGCTGCAATGTACAACCAAACGTTGGAGCTCGCGGCAGCTCACAACGTCCATTTGGCCGGTGCCGTCACCTGGGCTTTCGAATTTGAAGATCAGCCGTGGTTCGCAGGTTTTCGGGAGCTCGCAACAAATGGCGTAACGAAGCCGGTGTTTAATCTGTTTCGGATGCTGGGCCTCATGACGGGCCAGCGCGTGCGCGTCTCGAGCGACGGTGCCGTGACGGCCGCGCGCGTTCTCGACACCGGTGTGCGATCGGAGCCGGACATCAACGCACTCGCGACAAACGCGGGATCCAAAGCCGCAATTCTGGTGTGGAATTACCACGATGACGATGTGGATGCTGCCGCTTCACCGGTGAACGTTCATGTTGCTGGATTGCCGGCGGAAGCGAGGGTTGTTCTTCTTCATCATTACCGCGTGGACGATGCGCACAGCAACGCTTTCACGGTATGGAAGAAAATGGGAGCGCCCCAAATGCCGACGCCCGCACAATATGCGGAACTCGAATCCGCCGGACATTTGCAGTTGTTAGACTCACCGCGCTGGATGCGCCGTGCGGACGGAGGCTTGGACATTATCTTCGAGCTCCCGCGCCAGGCCGTATCGTTGCTCGAGCTTGATTGGTGATCCAGCAAGCTGCTGCGTTGTACGCCATGATTACAATGGAAGATCCATGAAAGCGGTCCCACACGCCGGCGCATGGCTGTTCGTGATTTTGGGCGTCTCGGCCCAGAATCGCGATTATCCAGTGAAGCCCGTCCCTTTCGCCTCCGTCCATGTGAATGACCAGTTCTGGGCGCCGCGCATCGAAATCAATCGCTCGGTCACGATTCCGTTCGCGTTCCAGAAGGATCAAGAGACCGGGCGCGTGGATAATTTTATCCGCGCCGCGAAAGCGCTACGTGGTGAGCCGTTCGAGAACCACAAGTATCCCCCGTATCCCTTCGATGACACCGACGTCTACAAGGTGATCGAGGGTGCCTCTTACACGCTCAGCGTTCATCCGGATCCGCAGCTCGAAGCTTATATCGACGATCTCATCGCGAAAATCGGCGCCGCGCAGGAAAGGGACGGCTATCTTTACACCGCGCGCACCATCGATCCCACGCATCCGCATCCGTGGTCCGGGAATCAGCGCTGGATTCTGGAAGGCGTCGACAGCCACGAGCTTTACGATCTTGGCCATTTGTACGAAGCCGCCGTGGCGCACTATCAAGCGACAGGCAAACGAACACTGCTCGACATCGCGCTTCGCACTGCCAACCTACTAGACAGCACTTTCGGTCCAGGTAAGCGGGAAATCTGGCCCGGCCACCAGATCGTCGAAATGGGACTCGCGAAGCTCTATCGCGTGACCGGTGATCCTCGCTATCTCAATCTCGCCAAATTCATGTTGGATTCGCGGGGTCCGCAAAGCAGTGAAAAAGGCGCAGGAAATCCGTACGTCGAAGCGCAGCAGCGAGTAGTCGATCAGACCGAGGCGGTCACCGGCGGGCACGCAGTTCGCGCCACATACATGTATTCCGGAATGGCGGACGTTGCTGCGCTCACGGGCGACACGGCATACGTAAACGCTCTCGACAAAATCTGGGAGAACGTCGCCGGGCGCAAGCTCCACATCACGGGCGGAATCGGGGCGCGTGGCGCCGGCGAAGCGTTTGGCGCGGATTACGAATTGCCTAATCTATCCGCTTACAACGAGACCTGCGCGGCCGTGGGCAACGATTATTGGAACCATCGTCTCTTCCTGCTGCACGCGGATGCAAAATACATCGACGTGATGGAACGCACGCTCTACAACGGCTTGATCTCGGGCGTTTCGTTAGACGGCACAACGTTCTTCTATCAGAATCCGCTCGAAGCGACAGGGTTCGCCGGCAAAGATCAGCGCAGTCCCTGGTTCGGCGTCGCATGCTGCCCCGGAAACATCACGCGCTTCATGGCGTCCGTTCCCGGCTACATTTACGCGCAACGGGATGACGCGATCTGGGTGAATCTGTTCGTGGCGAACAACGCCGAAATCAAACTCGACAACGGCCGCACGGTGAAATTCGCGCAGCAGACGCGGTATCCGTGGGACGGCGCGGTCAAGATGACGGTGAATCCGGATGTTCCCGCTCCGCTCACGGTCCACATCAGGATTCCGGGCTGGGCGCGCAACGAACCCGTGGCGAGCGATCTCTATCGTTTCGCAGCCGAGTCCCGGGAAGCAGCGATGCTCAAAGTCAACGGCAGCGCGGTTCCGATGCAAATCGAGAAAGGTTACGTCTCGCTCACCCGCACCTGGCAACCCGGTGACGTGATCGAACTGAACCTGCCCATGCCGATTCGACGAGTACTGGCGAACGATCATGTGGCGGCTGATCGTGGCCGAGTGGCGATCCAGCGCGGGCCAATTGTGTATGCGGCCGAATGGCCCGATAATCCGAAAGGCCAGGTTCGTAATTTGATGTTGCCACGTAACGAACGGCTGTCCGCCGAGTTCAAACCCGAGTTGCTGCGCGGCGTCACGGTGGTCAAGGGTCGAGCGACCGCATTGGCCTACGATGCGACTGGCAAAATTACGAAGAGAGAGCAGGAATTCACCGCGATTCCCTACTACGCGTGGGCGAATCGCGGGCGCGGACAAATGATGGTCTGGTTTCCCGAAACGGAAGCTTTCGCAAAACCGGCTCCGTTTCCCACACTGGCCACAACGGCTCAAGTGACCGTGTCAGGAAAAAGCCGCCGAAGTCCGCGCGCGATCAACGATGGCGAAGAACCTGCATCCTCGATCGACTCCTCGTCGTACTTCGACTGGTGGCCCATCAAAGGCAGCACGGAATGGGCGGAATATGCGTTCGAGAAAACCGCGACGGTCTCCGAATGCCAGCTCTACTGGTTCGACGATACCGGTGAAGGCGAAGTCCGCGTGCCGGCTTCGTGGCGTCTTCTTTATAAGGACGGAACCGAATGGAAGCCGGTGGCGGCGCTTGGTCCTTATGGTGTAGAGAAAGATCGATACAATCGCATCGCATTTCAGCCCGTCACGACTAACGGGCTGCGCGTGGAAGTAACCATGCAGCCGAAATGGTCCGCGGGCATTCAAAAATGGAAGGTGAAATAGCTATGATCAGCCGTCGACATTTTGCCGCCGCAATCGCCGGGAGTCCGTTACTAGCACAACAAGCACCCAATCCTGCGCCGCCCACGAACGAGCAACGTCATGGAACCGCGCCGGAGACGCCGCCATTTCAAGGACCGCTGGTGTTCAAGCGCAGCGAAGTTCCGGCCAAGGCGCAACCCTTCCCGATGACCTCGGTACGTCTGCTTCCGGGACCATTTCACGATGCCATGGAGTGGAATCGCGGCTATCTGCAAAGGCTCTCGGCGGATCGCCTGCTGCACAACTTCCGCGTGAATTCCGGACTTCCTTCTTCCGCGCAACCTTTGGGGGGATGGGAAGTGAACGGCAAGGGACGCGATGCGGAATTGCGCGGACATTTCACCGGTCACTATTTGTCGGGTGCGGCGCTCATGTACGCATCCACTGGCGACGCGGAGATCAAGGCGAAGGGCGATTACATGGTCGCCGAGCTGGCGAAGGTTCAGCAGAAGTGGGGAGGCGGATATTTGAGCGCGTTTCCTACCGAATGGTTTGACCGCCTGGATGCGCGCAAGCCCGTGTGGGCGCCGTTCTACACCATCCACAAGATCATGGCCGGCATGTTCGATATGTATCAGCTCGCCGGCAACAAGCAGGCATTGCAAGTGTTGGAAGGGATGTCCGGATGGGCAGACGCATGGAGCGCGTCGAAATCCGAAGAGCACATGCAGGACATCCTCAACACGGAATACGGCGGGATGAACGACATCCTCTATAAACTCGCCGGCGCCACGGGTGAGGATCGCTGGGCCAACGCGGGAGACCGCTTTACCAAGAAGCGCTTCTTCAATCCTCTGGCGTTGCGTCGCGACGAACTGCGCGGCTTGCATGTGAATACGCACATCCCGCAGGTGATCGGGGCGGCGAAGCGCTATGAACTTTCAGGCGACATGCGATTTCACGATGTGGCGGATTTCTTCTGGTACGAGGTCACCGGCGCGCGCTGTTACGTCACTGGTGGAACCAGCAATGGAGAAGGCTGGCTGACGCAGCCGCGGCAGCTCGCCGAAGAGCTGAAACGCAGCGTGGATACTGCGGAGTGCTGCTGCGCCTACAACATGATGAAGCTAACGCGCCATCTTTATGCATGGACCGCCGACCCTCGCTTCTTCGACTATTACGAGCGCACGCTGTTCAATCATCGCCTCGGAACCATCCATCCGGAGACCGGTGCGACGCAATACTACTTGTCGCTCACACCCGGAGCCTGGAAAACGTTCGGCACGGAAGATCAATCCTTCTGGTGCTGCACCGGAACCGGCGTAGAAGAATATTCGAAGCTGAATGACAGCATCTATTGGCACGATGCCGACGGCGTGTTCGTGAACCTGTTTATCCCTTCCGAGTTGCATTGGGCGGAGAAAGGCTTCCAACTCCGGCAGGAGACCACTTTCCCGGAGAGCGAGCGGACTACTCTGGTGATGAAAGTGGATCGCCCCGTTGCAATGGCGATCCGTCTGCGCATTCCCGAATGGCTCTCTTCTAATGCATCGGTGCGCGTGAATGGCAAGGCACTGGATGCGTCGGCCAGTCCCGGCAGCTATCTCGCCATTTCACGCACCTGGAACAACGGCGATCGCGTGGAAATGGATCTGCCGATGCGGTTGCGGATCGAAGCAATGCCTGACGATCCGCATTTGCAGGCGGTGCTTTATGGTCCGCTGGTGTTGGCTGGCGAATTCCCGGCCGATGACTTGAAGAAAGACGCGATCATAGGACCCGAGGGACCTCCGATGAAACTTTATCCCATGGAGGTCCCCTCCTTCCGCTCGGCGGGAGTGGATGCGGCGTCGTGGATCAAGCCCGCCGGAAAGCCGCTCACGTTCCGGACTGTCAATCAAGCTCAAGATGTAACGCTCCAGCCTTTCAATCGCATTTTCAACAAACGCTACTCCGTCTACTGGCAAGTGATGTAAGACCCTGTAAGCGCTCTCAGTAGGGCTTACATCGCTGCAACGATAGAATGGAAGTCCGGCTATGAATCTCGAACAGGTGGCCCGGAGAGCCAAAGTATCCACGGCCACGGTTTCGCGAGTCTTGAACAACGCGAGCGTGGTGAAAACTTCCACTCGCGTGCGCGTCCAAAAAGCCATCGAAGAACTCAAGTACCACCCCAATCTCCACGCGAGGAATTTGGCCGGCGGCAAGAGTCGCAGCCTCGGTGTCATCGCTTCCAACATGGAGAATCCATTTTTCTTCGATATCTACAAAACCATCGAGTCCGACGCGCATGTGCGTGGATATGAAGTGGTGGTGGCGAATACCGATTACAAATCCGAGCAGCTTGTCTCCAGCATCCGATTGATGATCGGGCGCCGCGTTGCCGGATTGGCCGCCATCGTGTCGGAAATGGAACCGGCTCTGATCAAGGAACTTACGGAAAGCCGCATTCCGGTTGTCTTTTACGACGTCGGCCAGCCGCGGCAGAACATCACCAATATCCGAGTGAACTACCGGCGCGGCATCGAAAAAGTAATTGACTATCTCCATAGCCTCGGACATCGGCGCTTGGGCTTTGTCGGACATCATGCCATGCTCGGGCCCATCAACGATCGTCGAAAAGCGGTGCTCGACGCGGTGGCCCGGAATTCATCGCTCGAAGTCAAGACCGCCGCCGATTCCGACACGCTCGATGGCGGCAGACAGGCTACCAGGGCGCTCCTCTCCTCCGGCTATCAACCCACCGCCATTATTTGCGTTAACGACGTGATGGCGGTGGGGGCTTTACGCGAACTGCGCGAGCGCGGGATTCGCGTGCCGCAGGATATGTCAGTCACGGGATTCGACAACGTGAAGCTCTCTGAATTTTGTTATCCCGCGTTGACCACGCTGCACATTCCGCGCGAACACATCGGCCACATCATCTGCAATCGATTGATTCCGGCACCCGGCGAAGAACCTCCAACCGAACACGAGATCGTGATCGATCCTGAGTTTGTCGTGCGGGAATCCACCGGACCTGCGCCGGCCGCGCCGCGCAAGCGAACTTAAAGTTCAATATCCAGCGGATACCTTTTGATGGAGCGGCCGCCTACTTCGCGATTTTGAGCTGAACGTCCAGCATCACCGGACTGTCCGGCTTGCAGTCAACGCGGTACATCGTTTGCGGCAACGGATCTTTGTCGTTTAATCGCTTTTCACCGCGCGCGGCAAGTTTTTCAGTTGTCGTGTAGGGCTTGCCCTCGTGCGCGACATCTTCCAGCCTGTACGACTTCGCTCGCCACTGCTTTTCCCAACCGGCCACCTGCGAGTCCGTCAGCTTGATCCGGCCCCGTTCGATTTTCAGCTCGTCCATCGGCTTAGGAGTAATCAGCAGCGTCAGCACTTCATTCACTTGATCCGGCCTGCTGCGCTCCACTTTGAAATAGGGCGGATTGTCGTCCTGAGCTGGAATCTCAATCACCATGCCGGGACCTACGCGATTGTCGCCTCCGCGCGTTCGCAGCGTGGGAAAGATCAGATATGGCGCGCCTTTGGTTCCATCGGCATATTCGTCACGGTCGATGATGTACAGATAGCCGTCTTGCGCCGACTCCGCGCTAACCCGGACTTTCTGGCCTTCGGCGAGTGGTGAATCGGCCGCAACGCGCTCCGGCGTCCAAGCCTGGCCGCTCGCCTCTTCTTGAATCAACGCACGCTGGGCGGATTCCTCACCGGCTTTGCTCGGACGAAGCCGCCAGACTGTGACGCCGACGAGGGCTCCTTTTACGGAGCTGGCTGCGGGACGCTTTACCGGAGCCTTTGCGGCGGAGGGACGTTTTTCGAGCAGCGTTGTATCCCATAGTTGGCGCGTCCGCACATGTTCATCCGCTGGCGGATCTTGCGCAAGTGTGAGGGCCGCCGCCCCACCGAGAATCAGGCAGATTTTCCTAAACATGATCCAGTTGCATCCGGTACGCCAGCACACTCCCTTTGCCTTTCACGATCGTCATTTTAGCCGCCGGATCTTCTGCGGTCTCCAGTTTTGACGCGCCGTACTTCTTCAGCAGTGCGATCGCCGCGCGAGCTTGCGCCGGATCTCCGACCGCTCCATGATCCTTCTTGTTGACCCACTGTTTCAGAATCTCGAACTCCGGAATCGGATTCTCCGCTAAAACCATCCAAAAATTCTCAGTGCCCTTCTCTTGATCCAACTGTAAAAACCCAGGCGACGCAGGTACTTCGATTTCTTGGCCAGACGCGATTAGGGCAGATCCGGCGAAACGGTCCGGATTCGGAAACAAGGCATTGAGATCGGGTTTTTCTTCGGTGGATTTTGGGCCTTCATTAACAACATATAAATAGCCAGGCTTCGGAGTCGCGACGTTCAGGCGAAGCCGATAATCCTTCTCAAACAGCCGCGCACCGCTCAGACGAGAAGGTTCCTCATAGGGTTTCCCGTTCCTATATTTCTGCATCGTTATGTAATAGTGAAACTCGCGCTCTGCCACCTCTCGAGGAATCACTGGCGTTGGCTCGGGCTTCGATGGACGCAAAGCCAGCGCGGCAACCGCGATTCCCACCACCGCCGCAGCGCCAAGGATCGACTTCAACGCGGCGCTTCGTGGTTTCGGATCAACCGGCGCGGCAGCCTGCAACTTCTTCGGAAGCGTTTGATTTCCCAACCCATCCTTATACAAGTTGAAAAGATGGATTTTGACGCCGTGCTTGACTTCCTGCACTCCCAATTCGTGCAGAGCATCGCTCCATCCGCGCGCCTGCTGCAAAACATCCGCCACCTGTTGAGACACGAGAATGTGGCCGGCGTCCCCACAATCCATCACTCGCTGCGCCATGTTGATGCCGCCGCCGACCACGTTCATGTTCTCGCGAATATCCGCATGACGCCGCACGGGACCGATGTGCAGACCCATGCGAAGCTTGATCTGCGCATGATCCTTCAGCGCGGCCGCTATTTCGAGCGCGCATTTCGCCGGAGAAACCGGATCGCGCAGAAATACTAAAGCCATCCCGTCCCCGGTGGGAAGCGAAAGCAATTCGCCCTTGGCTGAAGCATTCTTGTATTCGGCCGTCTCGCGGACGATACCCTGCAGCATCGTGAGCAGCTCGGTTTGTTCGTCAATCGATCCGAGCGAATAACTCACGATGTCCATGAACAACACCGACGCCATCTCGTAGGCGGGCGATTCTGCACCGGTGCTCATAGGTTCCTCATCTTATCCCGTTACCGAACCGCGACCGCAAGGGAGCGTAATTTCTTGTTCACTCGCGCGCGAAAACCGCGATCTGCCGCAACGTTCATCGCCCTAGTCCAATCCTCTCGCGCCGCCGATTCCTGCCCCAGTCGCGCGTGCGCATCCCCGCGCAATTCCAACAGCGCGGCGTTTGAAGAAGAGCGGACCAGCGCCCGATCCACTTCGTCCAACGCTTTCGCCGCTTGACCCTGCCCTAAGTAAAGCCTCGCCAGCGCCTCACGCGCACCCACATAATCCGCCTTTTCCGCAATGATCTTCTCGTACAAATCGATCGCGGCAGCTTTCTCGCCCCGCTCCGCCAAAGATCCCGCATAAGCGATGCGCGTCGGAAGAAAATCCGGCGCGTCTTGAATGTTCGCAATCCACAGAGCATCCGCCTTGCTGAAATTGCGCCGAGCAGCGAAGGCGAGAGCTAGATTGTGCCGCGCATTCAAATCTTGCGAATCGTCCGCCAGCGCCTTTTCAAAAAACTGCAACGCCCGGCCATTTCGATCCTGCGACCGCGCCACCGTCCCCAACGCATTCCAGATCCGCGCTCGTTCCGGCCACGGGCCCGCAGCCGGTTTTCGACCATAAGTCTCCAGCACTTCGCGAGCCTTCTGGAACCAAATGTTCGCGTTGTCAAAATCGCCGATGCGTTCGTAGAGCAGGCCCAGATTGTAAGGCAAATACGAATAGCGCGGCGCGATGGACATTCCGTACTGATAAAGCTGAATTGCCCGGTCGTAGTCGCCGCGCTCGGAGGAAACCAGCGCCAGATTGTGAACCGGATACGCCCAGTACGGCGCGTACCGCATGGCGTTCCGCAACGCATCCGTGGCCGCATCGAAGCCTTGTCCGGTGCGGGCGATCTGTTCCAATTGCGCGATCCCAAGCGCGTTGTATGCGTACGCGCGCTTGGAATCGATTTGAATCGAGCTTTCGAGAAGCTTCTGGGCCTCCGCGAATTGCCCATCGAAAATGCGCGCACGGCCTTCACAGAACAGCGCCCGGCTGCGATCAAACTCCGCATCCGGTTTCAACTGAAGCGCCTCTTGGAAAAGCTTCGCGCAGCGCTCGAAGTCGCCCTTCGTCTGCGGAATCTCCTCGCCTTCGAGATAACGCGTCATCACTTCCTGCCCACGATCCTCCAACGCCACCTGAAGCCGATGCTGCTTCCGTTCAATCTCCGCCGGAGGCTGATTCGGATCGTTCTTCAGCGAAGCCAGCAACTGCGCGGCGCTGCCAGGTTCCTCCGGCAACAATCGCCCCTGCTGGAGCGCGATGTCGAAGGCATCTCCGCTGGTGGCTTCCACGGACGCCGCCGGCGAATTCAAACCGCGCGTGTGCCGCGCCCGCAGGCTTCGAACTTCGGAATCCGACAACGGCTGCGCCGGAGGCAATCCCAGCCGCGCTTTGCGCGTATCCGCCACCAGCACCATATCGTCGTCGGTGGCGACATAATCCGGCGTCTGCTGGCTGCCGGTGTACTCGCTCACGTTTTTCACAACATACACGGCCAGATTCGCAAACGTGATCTCATTGGTGCCGGATTGCGCCGCTTCGCCGTTCAATCCGGAAATTAGGAAATAGCTGAATGCTCCGTGACCGCCGCCAAAATTGCTCGATTCCAGCGCGAACTTCTTCGCGTGGCTGGCCAGCATGACGCCCAGTTCCCCCGCGCGGCCTTCAAACACGCGCCGGACGCTCGCTTCCAAATCCGTTCCACCACCGATCCCGGCAACATTGCCCGCGTGGCAAACATCCAAAAAAACCAGCACTCGGCCAAAATGTTCCGCCTGCTCGGCGATCATCCGACGAAAGTCCGCCATCGGATATCCGGTGGTTTTGGCGTCCTGGGGATTGCTTTCGAACGTCAGGATGTAAGGATCGCGCTGGATCACGCGATGCGTTTCCGGATCTTCCTCTGTCTTGAGATAGACTCCGTGCGCCGCGACAAATACGATCAGCGTATTGGCGTTCGTTCCATGCAGCGACGCCATTTCGTGGACCGCATCGTCCACTCCCGCGCGCGTCGCCTTCTCATTGGTGAGAAGGCGAATCTGATCCTGGTTCTGCAGTTCGCCACCAATGGGAGTCTTGAGCAGCGCCGCGAACGTTTCGGCATCCTTGTCGGCGAATTGCAGCGACGTCACCGGCGGGTCCATCCCGTAGCGCGAAATCCCGATGATCAGCGCGTAGGTCTTCCCAGCCGGTCGCGTCGCAACAGCTTTGTTCTCCGCTTCCGGCTGCACCAAAGCGCGCTTCTTCGTCTCCGGTTTGTCAGGCTGGGCAGGCGCCGGTTGCGTTTGCGCGGCCAGCGAAATCGCAGCCGCGAAGGCCAACAACCAAGAACGCCAACGAGGAATTAAGCGTGCCAAGCCTATATACTATCGTTCATAGAATCTTTATGTTTCGGCTGTCATTTTTGCTTTCCGCTTTCCTCCTTTTCGCGTTGCTCGCGCCCGTCGCTGCGGCGCAGGACTTTTTCTTGGATTCAACGAATCTGGAGTTTGACCCGCAAGCCGGCTCATCACCCGATCCGCAGACCGATGTTTTGCATAACCTGTTGGGCAGCTCCATTCACATCCAACTGCAAGCCAAAACGCAATCGGGCGGTTCCTGGCTAAATGCCTCCATTTCGCCGAATCCGGTCGCCGGCAACGACATCGCAACGATCACCATTACAGTGAATTCTGCCCGCCTTCAGGCAGGCAGCTATCAAGGTTCCATCACGGTCAGCGACGGAACAACCAAAGTAACCATCAGCGTCACGTTGAACGTCGCCGGTGTGGTCATCTCCGCGCCAACATCAAAGAGTATTTCGCTAGTCCAGGGCGCGATGGGCGGCGTCACCATCCACGTCACTGGCGGACCCGCCAACCTCAACGTATCCTCAACCGTTCCCTGGATCTCGTCACAAGGCTCCGCCCAAGCGCCCGGCGATGTCGCCGTCACGGTGGATGCAACTTCGCTGGCGCCCGGTCCCCACATCGGCGGTGTCAGCCTGCAATGCGCGGCCGGAGGATCGCCCTGCCTCCCGGTCTTTGTATCGATCAGCGTCTCGGTGAGCGCGCCCACGTTCTTAAAAGCCAATCAGGGGTCGCTTACGTTCCAAGCCTTCCAAGGCCGCGGCGATCCGCCCGCGGAAAGTCTGCAGATCGTGACCAACGACGGGACACCGCTCAGCGTGGCATTGGCTGCGAACTCTTCCTGGTTATCCGTTTCCGGATCAAGCAGCACGGCTTCCTCAAGACCGCTGGTGTTAACCGTCAATGTGTCCGCCGCGCAGCTTCAGCCAGGCGCGAACAACGGAACCGTCACCGCGACGGCGTCCAACGGTTCGCCGGCCATTGTGATTCAAGTAACCGCCACGCTTTCGCCTTTCACCATCAATGTCACGCCCGCTTCTCCGATCGCGGTGGCAGTGGCTTCCGGAAAAACGCAATCTGTGTCGCTGCTCGCCGGAACCGCGGATCAAGCGCCAGCTGTTCTCGCCACCGCAACAACAACCAACGACGGACATCCGTGGCTCACCGCGCCCGCCACAATAAACGCTCCCGCGAATTTCAACATCACCGTGGATGCCAGCCAGTTGCCTCCGGGCAGTTACACCGGAACGCTGACGCTCACCTGCACGAACGCAACATGCGATCCTCTCAAGGTCACCGTCAACGCCACGGTTGGAGCCGGAACGCTGGCGCCGCAGGTCAACGCAGTCGTAGGCGGCGGACTCAGCGTTCCGCCAGTCAACGATCTGTCCGGCAATGGACTCTTCAGCATCTTCGGAACCGGCTTCGCGGATGCATCCGTCAGCCGCAACGTCGTGGGATCCGATCTGACGAATAACATGCTCCCAACGAATCTCGCCAACACATGCGTCGAAGGCGGCAATCAACGTTGGAGTTTGATTTACGTTTCCGCTGGGCAGATCAACGCGCTCGCGAATCCGCTGTTGACCACCGGAACGATTCCGGTGTCCGTGATTCGCAACTGCGGCCAGGCGAACGAGGTGAAATCGGCGCCGATGAACGTCACCATCGCGGCGGTGACGCCGCAATTCCTGTTTGTCGTTCAAAATCCCAACGGCAAAAATGAAATCGTCGCCGTGGAAGCTTCGACAGGCGCAAAAGTCGGCCCCGCTGGATTGATCCCCGGCGTCACGTTCACTCCGGCCAAAGCGGGCGACATCATCACCGCTTATGGCGTCGGGTGGGGAGTCACCACTCCTGCGGCTGTTGTCGGAAGCCTTCCGGCTCACGGCGCCGATATCACGGGCGACCACACACTGACCGTAGGCGGAAAAACCGCGAAGGTGTCGTACGCCGGTTTGTGTCCGGGATTCGCGGGACTCTACCAGATCAATTTCACGGTTCCTTCCGGACTTTCGGCCGGCAACCAGCCGATCGTACTGACCATCGATAAAGTATCCACGCCGGCGGGTGCGTTCCTGGCGGTGAAGTAGCTAAAATTCGATGCGCAGCAGCAATTGCGTCTGCCGCGCGGTTTCGTTCAGCGGCGCAAGCAGCGGAAATCCGTTATTGATCTCGCGCCGTCCGAACAGCGCCACGCCAAAATCCGGCGCGCCGTAGACGGACTCCGGATTGTTCAGATTCGCGTGATTGAACAGGTTGTAAAAATCAGCGCGCACCGTCAACCGCAGCGACTCACGTAACGCCGGGAATCCGAAAACGCGGCTGACGGATGCGTCGGTGTTGAATAGTCCCGGCCCGGTGAAAGCATTGCGGCCCGAGCTGCCGATGAGATTCGCCTCCGGCGCGGCAAATGCAGTCGCGTTGAGCAGGAGCCTCCCTCCATTCGTCGTCTGCGAAATCGAAGCCTGCTGCGGACTGACCAAATCGGCACGCTCGTTCACCAGAAACTCGGTTCCCGAAAACGGCGCGTAAACAGTGAACGGCAATCCGGATCGCGCTGCGCCGAGCGCCGATAAAGTCCAGTTCCGCAAGACACCGTTCCAGCGGCGCGGCAGCCCCATAGTTCCGGATTGATAGGTGAAGAAGAAAACGAAATCGTGCCGCTGATCGAAATCGGAGTTTCCTCGGTCGCTGCTGCTGTCAAATTGCCTTGTGAAAGATGAAATAAACGGCGATCCTGACGTCTGCGCTCCCTGAAACGTATTGAAGTCGAAAAAAGTCCCAGCCAGTGGCTCGCTCTGATTGTCGATCGAATGGCTCCAAGTGTAGGACGCTTGGCCGCTGAAGTGCTTTTTCTGGAATTTGAGCGCGGTCACCAGCGCAGCGTAATCCGAGCTGCCTTGGTTGGCGCGATAGTTGATATAACTTCCAATCGCAGGATTCAGATAGCCGGTCGGATTATCCCCCGTTGGCGCCACGGACAATGGCCGATTGACTTGGTCCGTGGTGATCAGTTGCCTGCCATGCGAGGCCAGCCCGTGAACTTCCAGGTTGAGTCCACGAGCCAACCGATGTTGGACACCGAGCAGAGCGCTATGCGTTCTGGGCGCGCGCAAATCGGGCTGAAACGCGAGTGCCGGAATCACCGCCGAGAAAGATTGAAACTGTCCGGCAGCTTCTAACTGAGCAAGCGAAGCGCCGAGCGAAACCGGTTGATTGTACGTCCAAGTGCCGGTGAGATAGCGATTCTGAATGACGTTCGCCCACAAGTTGTCGAACAACCGGTCATAAAAGATCCCGTATGACGCGCGAATCACGGTACGGCCTTTGCCCAACGGATCCCAGCCTAGCCCGATGCGTACGGCCCAGTTGGATGGGCGCGAAGAATAAATGGCCTGATCGCCTGAACGAGTGGGCAACGCGACTTTTGCATTCACGATGGAGTCCACGGTCGACGGCCCATTGCCGAGCTGAATCAAATAATCCTTTTGCGCGCCCGTATTGGCGGGCGATCCGAAGTAGTCGTAGCGCACACCAAAATCCAACGTGAGGCGATCCGTGGCATGGAAGCTGTCCTGCGCGAACCAATCGAACTGGCGATACCGATACGAACGGCCAGGAGTCACCGGCGCAAAGCTGCTCGATGCCCGATCGTATTGCGCCTGCAAATAACCGAGATTGTTCTCCTTGAAATTGTTGAGCGTGGAGAATTCCAGATAACCTTCCGGATACACCGACACCGCAAGATCAACGTCGCGCTCGAAAAACCCTCCGCCAATTTTCAAAACGTGACGGCCCACGTTCCAGGCCAAATTGTCCAGCAACTCCCAGCTTCCGCTGCCGTTTCGATAATCGTACGCATTGGTTTTGCCTGGCATGGCGACAAAATGGCCGGCCGACTGCTGATCGATCACGAGCGACGGCACTTCCGAATTCGGAGTGTCCGCACGAATCGCAAGGCCGCTGCGTGCGATTCGAAATTCATTCTCGCTGTGCGATCCCAGCCGCGAAATCCAGCCCGCCGCAACCGAATTCGATTGCTGCCGGAAGCGCAGCGCAAAATCCGGGTATGGATTCGAGAGCAGATTGTTCTGACTCAGCAAACCCACGGTGGCGCGCGCAAACAACTGCTGGCTGGCGGATAGCGTGTAATCCAGCCGCAGTGTCGCATCCGAACGATTCAGGCTCGTCGGCGTCGCGATCGATTCCAATCCC
>DATGIH010000285.1:0-4976 GCA_035295865.1 Bryobacteraceae bacterium | reverse complement strand
CCGGCGGCTATGGGATGCTGATCGGTCCGTACAGTACCGAAGAAGAGCGCGAAGATTTCCGCGCACGCGTTCTGGCCGATCCGCGGAACTACATCGCTCAGCCGACGCTCGCGCTTTCCCGCGCTCCTTGTTTTATCGATGGAAAAGCCGAGCCTCGCCACGTCGATCTCCGCCCCTACATTCTTTATGGCGACCAGGTGCGGATCGTTCCCGGCGGATTGACGCGCGTGGCATTGAAAAAAGGATCGCTCGTGGTGAACTCGTCGCAAGGTGGCGGCAGCAAAGACACTTGGGTATTGCATTGATCGGATTCGCCTGATGCTTTCCCGCGTTGCAGACAATCTCTATTGGATGAGCCGCTATCTCGAGCGCGCCGAACACGCCGCTCGCATCGACGGCGTGCATCTGAACCTGATGCTGGAGCACGAACCGGCATCGCAAGATCGCCGCTGGCAGCGCGTGCTCGCCGCGCTGGGTTCCACCGACGCCGTGGAAGGTGATGTCTTTGCCGCCGCCCAGGCGTTTGCGCTCCAAGAAATCGTGTCTTCCATCGGCCACGCGCGAGAAAACGCGCGCCAGGTCCGCGAGCAGATCAGCTCCGAGATGTGGGAGCAGTTGAATCGCCTCTATCACGAGTCCCGCCGCTTGAGCGCCCCGGATGTTTGGGGAACGCAGCCGCACGAACTCTTGCTGACCGCAACGCAGAGCGTCCACCTGTTTCAAGGCATCACGGATTCCACCATGTCGCACGGCGAGGGCTGGCAGTTCATCCAAATGGGCCGATTCATGGAACGCGCGCAGGCGACGGCGCGGCTCATCGATCTCCACTTCGCCGAATTCTTTCGCACCACATCGGAAAGCATGAACGCGTCCGAGCACATGGAGTGGATCGGATTGCTGCGCAGTTGCACGGCGTTCGAAGCCTACTGCCGTGTCTATACCGCCGACCTGCGGCCGGAACGCGTCGCCGAATTCTTATTGCTGAACGCGGAGTTTCCGCACTCGATCCGATTCGCGGTGGATCATTTAAGACGGTCGCTCGGCGCCGTGCATGAATCCACCGGACGCAAGCCGGATCGCCTGGACAAATTGGCCGGACGTCTGACGGCCGCGCTCAGCTACACACCGCTCGAAGAGATCATGAGTAATCTCCACGAGTTTTCGCAGACCATCCGGCGGCTTTGCCTCAACATCAACACCGGGATTTATCAGGTCTACATCACCTATCCGATCGAGGCGGCGCTCGAAAGCTGACATGTTCTATTCCATCCGGCATCTTACCCGCTTCCGCTATTCGGCGCCCGTGAGCGAAAGCACCATGGAGCTGCGCATGCAGCCGCGTTCGGAAGGTTTGCAGCGCTGCTTGAGTTTTCAGGTGACCATCACGCCGCGCACGCGCGTGCAGCACTATCGCGATTACCTGGGCAATCTGGTGCATCATTTCGATGTTCCCAGCGCGCACCGGAATTTGACCATTGTGGCCGAAGCGACTGTAGATGTCGCGCCGCCGCCTGCTTTGCCGGAGCGATTGGGAGAGGACGCCTGGCAGAAGTTGGACGCGCAGCTTGCGAGCGGTGATTTTTGGGAGATGCTCACGCCCAGCCAGTTCGCTCACTGGAGCGAATCCATGACGGGGTTCGCCGAGGAATTGGGTCTGCCCGCGGCCGCCGAAGCGCGACGCCATGATCCGCTGCGGTTGGTAGCGGAAACCAACTCCGCCATCTTCGGCGCAATCGCCTATGTGCCGAAGAGCACGCGTGTGGATTCGCCGGTCGATGACGCGCTCTGTAAGCGGCAAGGCGTTTGCCAGGATTATTCGCACATCATGCTGGCGCTGGTGCGGCGCATGGGAATTCCCTGCCGTTACGTGAGCGGATATCTCTTCCACAAAGACGGCGGCCAGGTTCGATCCACCGAGGGCGCGACGCATGCTTGGGTGGAAGCCTACCTGCCTGGAATCGGCTGGGTTGGTTTCGATCCCACTAACAACATCACGGCGGGCGAGAATCACGTGCGGACTGGTGTCGGCCGCGATTACGCTGACGTTCCGCCCACCCGCGGAGTTTTTAAAGGTGAGGCCGCGAGCGAGTTGACCGTTGCGGTGCGAGTTTCGCCGTCGGATAAACCGCCGCCACCGGAAACGGAGATGGCATCGGAGGATTGGTCGGAGGTGCTGCATCAGAATCCGTCGGACTCGGAACGCGAAGCGGCCGAGCAGCAACAGCAGTAGCGCACGCACTCGTGCGTGCCGCGTTCACACTCGTGTGAACGCCTTGGATATGGTTCTTCCTTATTTTGTGTTCGCAAAAGTCTCATAGTGGGGCGGACCCCCAGGTCCGCAGCCGACGCCCTCGTCGGCTTCAAACGGCGGGTCCTGGCGGACGCGCGCGTTTTCGACGGTGCGAACACGGCGCGCACGAGTGCGTGCGCTACCGCCGGTGGTAGAATCTTCAGTGCGTTTATGAACCTCGAAGGCATTCACGTCCTGCTGGTCGAGGATAATCCGGGCGATGCCAGGCTGTTTCAGGAATTAGTCCGGGACACCGGCGCGGGTCATCTCAAGTTGGATCATGTGACCCACCTATCCAAAGCGCTTGACCGTCTGAGCAACGCCAAGTTCGACGTCATGCTGCTCGACCTGTCCCTTCCCGACGAACAGGGCCTTACCACTCTCACCCGCGCCCATGCGCACGCACCGAGCGTTCCCATCGTTGTTCTCACGGGACTGGATGACGAAGCGCTGGCCGTAAAAGCCGTCCGAGCCGGCGCGCAGGATTATCTGGTGAAAGGTCGCGTGGATGGCGACCTCTTGGTCCGAGCCATGCGCTACGCCACTGAGCGCGCCCGCGGCGTGGAAGCGCTCGAGCGCCGAGAAGAGCACTATCGGTCATTGATCGAGAATTCGCTCGATCTGGTGAGCATTCTGAATTTCGATGGCACCATCCGCTACGCCAGCCCGTCGCACGAGCGGATTCTGGGTTATCCGCTGGAAGATCTCGTCGGCAAGAACGTCTTCGCGTTTATCCACCCGGACGATCTCGCTGCAGCTCGCGCCGCGCTCAACCCCGCCAACGCATCCGCGTCCATCGAGTGCCGCTTCCGCCACAAAGACCAATCGTGGCGCGTGCTCGAAGCGTTTGGAAGGAATTTATCGCATCTTCCCGGTGTGTGCGGATTGGTGATCAACTCACGCGACATCACCGATCGCAAACGTCTGGAAGAACAGCTCCACCATTCGCAGCGTCTGGAGGCGGTGGGCCGTTTGGCGGGCGGCGTGGCGCACGATTTCAACAATCTGCTGATGGTAATCACCGGTTATTCGGAAATGCTCTTGGAAAGCATGCTCCCCGGCGACCCGGCGCGCGACGACATGGAGCAAGTGGCGAAAGCCGCGCGCCGTGCAACTGATCTCACGCACCAGTTGTTGGCCTTCAGCCGCCGGCAGGTCGCGCGTCCCATGCTCATCAATCTCAATGCGCTGGTTGAAGACATGAACCGCATGCTGCGGCGCGTGCTCGGCGAGGCCATCGAGCTGGTGACCAACTCCGCGCTGGACCTCGATACCGTGCGCGTGGATCCAGGCCAAATGGAGCAGGTGATCCTCAACATTGCAGTCAATGCCCGGGATGCCATGCCGAACGGCGGCACGCTCAAAATCGAAACAACGAATACTTCCGTAGGGGAAGGAATGGAAGCGCAGCGTCTCTCGCTGCCCGCCGGTAAATATGCCGTACTATCGCTCGCCGATACCGGCATTGGCATGGACGCACGCGTGCTTGCGCGCGTGTTTGAACCGTTCTTCACCACCAAAGACCACGGCACCGGGCTCGGGCTCTCCACCAGTTACGGCATCGTCAAGCAAAATGGCGGCGAGATTTGCGCGGATTCGAAACCCGGCGCGGGAACCACTTTTCGAATTTATTTACCCGTTGTGGAGCAAGCAGCCGATGAGTTGAGTGTACATGCTCAGAGTCCGGTGCTGCGCGGTACGGAAAGTATTTTGTTGGTGGAAGATGAAGATGGAGTGCGGCATGTGGTGGAAACCATGCTGAAACGGCACGGTTACCAGGTGCTATCGTCGTCTTCCCCATCCGATGCGCTGACGCTTGCAGAACGCATGGATGGTGCGATCGACCTGCTAATTACCGATGTTGTGATGCCGGGCATGAGCGGAAGAAAAATGGCGGAAGCCATGTTGCGAGACCGCCCCAAGATGCGAGTGCTCTACGTTTCCGGTTATGGCGAATCTATCGATTCGGGCGAAGCGTTCCTGCAAAAGCCTTTCACCACCGACGAACTCGCACTGAAGATTCGCGAGGTTCTTCGCGGCCGCGAGTAGCCAGGTGTTTCTCGAAGGATGACGTTCGATTTTTACTCTTTCCGGTTCGTCTTCTCGGCCATCGATCCCATTCTGTTTCCTGAGGGACAACCGGGCAATATTTTGCGCGGCGCTTTTGGGAATGTTTTTCGTGGGGTAATTTGTGCGGACGATTGTCCCGGAGCCCGTGCATGTCCGTCGCGCGAATCCTGCGATTATGCGCGTATATTTGAGCCTTCCGTTTCCGGTAACGGGCCCAGCGGACTTCGCGACCGTCCGCGTCCCTTTGTTTTTCGCGCTGCCTATCTGGATGGAAGAAAAGTTCAGCCCGGCGAACGTTTCTGGTTTGACGTTCACTTGTTCGAGACGCGGAATCCCCCGCTCGAATCCTTTGCTTCGGCATTCGCGCGGCTCGCCAAGGATGGTTTGGGTCCGCTGCGCGGCCGGGCCGACTTAGTATCGGTGGAACAACGCCCCGTCTCGATTTCGTTGGATGGAAATCCGCAGGACGTGCGCTGCGCGCGCGTGGAATTTGTAACTCCCACCGAATTGAAAAGCGCCGATCGCTTAGCTGATCGGCCGGAATTCGGTGTCCTTTTCGCCCGTGCGCGCGACCGCGTAAGCGCGCTTCGAACTCTGTATGGCGCAGGACCGCTCG
>DATGIH010000284.1:0-16548 GCA_035295865.1 Bryobacteraceae bacterium | reverse complement strand
GTTTTGCGTGACAGGCGATTTGAGCGCATCTGGATTCAACCGGCGGCGGGCGATGCGGGCGGCGCATTGGGCGCGGCGTTGTCGGCTTATCACCAGTTCCAGAATCAGCCGCGCAAAGTATCGGGCTGCGATCGAATGAAGGGATCGTACCTGGGTCCCGAGTTTTCGCAGACGGAAATCGAGCGGCGCTTGACCGCTGCCGGAGCGCGCTTCGAAGTGCTCGATGACGCTGGATTGCTGGATGCCTGCGTGGAAGCGCTCGCGGACGAAAAGGCGATTGGCTGGTTCCAGGGACGCATGGAGTTCGGTCCGCGCGCGCTCGGTGCACGGTCGATTCTGGCGGATGCACGGACGCCGCGCATGCAGAGCGTACTCAATTTGAAGGTGAAGTATCGCGAGTCATTTCGGCCGTTCGCGCCTTCGGTGCTGAGCGAGCTGGCAAGCGAGTGGTTTGAGCTGGACGCCGAGAGTCCTTATATGCTGCTGGTGGCGGATGTGGTGGAGAACCGCCGCAAAAAGATGACCGCGGCCGAGGAAAAACTGTTCGGCATTGAAAAGCTGAATGTCCCGCGCAGCGAGATTCCCGCGGTGACGCACGTGGATTATTCGGCGCGCATCCAGACTGTGCATGAGCGGACCAATCCGCGGTATCACGGACTGCTGCGCCGCTTTTATGAAGCGACCGGATGTCCCGTGATCGTGAATACCAGCTTCAATGTGCGCGGCGAGCCGATTGTCGCGACACCGGAAGATGCGTTCCGCTGTTTTATGGGCACCGAAATCGACGCGTTGGCGATCGGCAATTGTTTCTTGCGGAAAGAAGAGCAGAATCCGGCGCTGAAGCAGCAGTACGAAAACCGGTTTACTCCGGATTAGGCGCGTGTATGAATACAAGACTCCACGAAGATTTGCATCGCACACACCAGACCAAGGGATTCTCCGACCGGTCGTTCGCCGTCACGTTCTGCGTCTTCTTCTTGCTCCTGGCTTTGCTTCCGCTGCGGCGTCATCAGCCGGTTCAATGGCGGTGGATGATCGCGAGCGGCGTTTTCCTGGCAGTGGGATTGGTTGCGCCGGGGTTACTGCATCCGGTGAGCCGCGCTTGGGCGAAGCTGGCATTGCTACTTCACAAAATCGTGAATCCCATTACGACAGCGGTGCTGTATTTCCTGATCTTCGTTCCGGCGGGGTATTTGTTTCGAATGCTAGGGAAAGATCCGCTGCGCCTCAAGCTGGAACCCCGCGCGGAAAGCTACTGGATCCCGCGCAGTTCGGCGGAAGCCGCATCCGGATCGATGCGGAATCAATTTTAGCGATATGGAACTGGTGAAAGAATCGCCCGTCGCAACGCCTTTTTCGCAGCACCTCGAAGTATTCGCCTGCCCGGGGTGTGGCGGGACGTTCGCGTGGTCCGCCGAAAGCGCAAAGTGCGGCGAATGCGGGCGGAGCTTCGCCATCGAAGAAGGAATCCCGCGCTTTTTTCATCCGCACGATGCGGGCGACAAGCGGGATGTCACCGATATCGTCAAATCGTTCTACGAAACGAATCCATTCCCGAATTACGACGATCTGGATTCGCGCGAAAGCCTGGCGAGCAAGGCGCGGCGAGGCGTGTTCGCGCGGCTGCTCGACGAACAGATCCCGCCGGATTCGCTCGTTCTTGAAGTGGGATGCGGGACGGGGCAACTCACCAATTTCCTCGGCATGGCTTGGAACCGGCAGGTTTTCGGCAGCGATCTTTGCCTCAATTCGCTGCGCTTGGCCAACGGTTTTCGCGATCGCTACGCCATCGGCAACGCGCGATTCCTGCAGATGAACCTGTTTCGGCCGGCCTTCGCACCCGCGAGTTTCGACCTCGTTGTTTCAAACGGCGTGCTGCATCACACAGGCGATCCGGTGGGTGCTTTCGCCTCCATCGCGCGGCTGGTGAAACCCGGCGGACACATCATTGTTGGTTTGTATAACAAAATCGGCCGGCTGACGACGGATCTCCGGCGGGGAATCTTCAACGCATTCGGCGACGGCTGGAGCAAGCTGTTCGACGGCCATCTGCGCAATCGCGCGTACAACGAAGCCCGCAAACGCGCCTGGTTCATGGACCAGTACAAGCATCCATGCGAGAGCAAGCATTCCTACAGCGAAGTGTTGGATTGGTTCGAGCGGAATGGCTTCGATTTCCTGTCCAGCGTTCCGAAGATTGGTCCGGCCGCATTCGGTGACAACGAGAATTTATTTCAACCGCACGGAAAAGGAACCGGCTTTAGCCGCTGGCTCACCGAAGTGGATATGCTGGCGCGCGGCGGCGTGGATGGCGCGCTGTTTATCATGATCGGCCGCAAGCGGCGAACTTAGGGCCTGGACATTCCGCGATATTCCGCTTCCGCATCGCCCGGTAACAAAACCCACAGCGTATAAATTCCAAGGATTGTGCCGAGAATCGGATGCAGCAGCGCAATGATTCCGACCACGATGGCCAGCGTCCGCGCCCACGGGCGCCGTTCCATTAATCCGAATCCGACCACGAATCCAACCGCCGCGAGCACCAGCGAAATCAGGCCCATGGTGGAAAGGACCGCCGGAAGAATCTCGCCAACCGGAAAGCCAAAGCCGCCATCGTCGAACCAGTCATGCCCCCAATGACCGATGACGCGCGCGCCGAAGAAACGTCCACCGGCTTTCAGGAGGTTCAGTGCCGAGAGCACCATCCAGAAAATCGCAAGCCCCTTGACGTGCCGCCCGACGCGTCCGGCGGCGGAGGAGACATAGGGTTGCGGCGGGGGCGGGACGGGATGCGCCGGATTTCCGCACCCCCCGCAAAACCTTTGATTCGCCTGCACTTCTTGACCGCAATGATTGCAGAACATGGGCCGCCTCCAAGTAATTCATTCATAATACGCGGAAGGGGCGTCCGGTGTTCCCGCAGGCTTAGTAGCCGTTAGAGGACCAGGTATTCCGGTCGATTCGCCGTTGCGCGGCCAGTATTTCATCAAACGCGGGATCCGGGGTCCAATGACCGGTGACATCGGATAAATCCGTTTTCCGCTTGGCGCCGATAGTTGCCTGTGTAAGCGCTTCGATGACGATCTGATTGAGACTTCGCTGTTGCCGCGCGGCCTTTTGACGAAGCGCGCGGTCCACTTCTTCCGGGATGCCACGGATTGTGTATTGCTTGAGGGATGCCTGCGCTCTCATGCCTACATGATTAGCAGATGGTGCAGGCACGCATGTTGCAGCTCCACTTGACAACCAAGTGAAAATAGGCCAAGCTATTCCGCAGAGGAGACCCGACCCATTGCCGAGCGACGCCAAGTCCCGTATTCAAGTTTTGCAAGGAACCCTCGATCTCATCGTCCTGCGCACGCTCGCAAACATGGGGCCGCAGCACGCCTACGGCATAGCAGCGCGGCTGGAGCAGATCTCGGAAGATTTGTTGAAGCTGAATCAAGGCACGCTCTATCCGGCGCTGGTCCGGCTGGAGCAGCAGGGCTGGATCAAAGCCAAGTGGGACACCACCGAAAATGGCCGCGAAGCCAAATATTACGCCATCACCAAATCGGGAACCAAGGCGCTCGGCGAGGAGACACAGCGCTGGCGGCAAATGTCCGGATTAGTGGAAAAACTGCTCGGGGCGTCGTAAACCATGCCGAGCATCCGCCGAGTCATAGCCAAGTTCGGAAATTTCTTTCGCCGCAGCCGCGCGGATCAGGATCTGGATCGCGAAGTTTCGGCGCACCTTACATTGCTCGAGGATGAATTCGTGCGCCGCGGCATGTCACGCGAAGACGCGCGGATGGAAGCCCGCCGGGCGTACGGCAGCGTGGAGCAAGCCAAGCAGCTCCACCGTGAAGAGCGTTCCGTTCTGTGGATGGAACAGACCATCCAGGATTCGCGTTACGCATTTCGCAGCCTGCTCAAGACTCCCGGATTCACAGCCGTCGCGGTGCTGACCCTGGCGCTCGGCATCGGCGCGAACGTTGCCATCTTCACGGTCGTCAACGCCGTGCTACTCCGTCCGCTGCCGTTTCAGCATCCGGAGCGGCTGGTCCGCATTTTCGACGATTTGAACGGAGCGGGCGTGAAAGACACCGGCCTGTCCGTGCCCGAATTTGAGGACCTGCGCGATCGCTCCGGCGTTTTCGAAAACATCAGCGTCCTTTGGCCGGTGAGCACGGCGCTGAGCGGCGGCGATCATACCGAGCGCATCGAAATGCTCGGCACCAGCTTCGACTATTTCAACCTGCTGGGCGCGCAACCCGCGCTCGGACGAGTCTATGATGCGCGCGACACCATGCCCGGATTCACGGAATCGGTGGTCATCAGCGATGGGCTCTGGAAGCGGCAGTTCGGCGGCGATCCGCGCATTCTCGGCCGGCGCATTCGCGTGGATGAGGATGCTTACACCATTGTCGGCGTGATGCCGCCCGAGTTCCGGCATCCCGGTCCGACGCTCGCGGGCGATGTGGAGCTGTGGGCGGCGGCCGGTTTCCGCGCCAATCCTTTTCCATCGCCTCCACAACGCGCCGTTCGATTCCTGCCTGGCGCGATCGCGCGTTTGAAACCTGGGTGGACCATCGAGCAGGCGCGCCAGCGGCTGAACGCGCTGTCGGCGCAACTGACCCAAATGTTTCCCAAGGAATATCCGGCTGCCGTGAAGTGGAGTTGGCGGATTGAACCGGTGGAGCAAAATCTCACGGGCAACGTGCGGCCGACATTGATTGTGCTTTTGGCTGCCGTCGGATTCGTGCTCTTGATGGTGGCGGTGAATATGGCGAGCCTTCTGGTCGCACGATCGTCGGCCCGAATGCGCGAACTCGCCATCCGGCAAGCTTTGGGAGCTTCGCGCGGACGAATCATCCGGCAGCTTCTCACCGAGAGTGTTCTGGTCTCGCTGACTGGCGGCTTGTGCGCGATGCTGGTTTTGTGGATGACCAAAGGATCGCTGCTGGCGCTGATGCCGGCCGACCTGCCGCGCATCACCGAAATTCACTTCGACGCGCGCGTCGTCGTGCTCGCTTGCTTGCTTTCCGTGGTTACCGGAATCTTGTTCGGATTGACGCCGGCGCTGCATGGATCGCGAACCGATCCAAACACGGATCTCAAAGAAGGCGCGCGCAACGCAAGCCCGAGTCTACGGCAGAATCGTTTCCGCGCAGCGCTGGTCGCGAGCGAGATCGCCCTATCGGTTGTTTTGCTCAGCGGCGCCGGACTGCTGATCCACAGCTTCTGGAACACGCTGCGCGTGAATCCGGGATTCGACGCGGATCGGCTCATCGTCGCGCGCATTTGGGTTCCCTTCCCCAATAATCCGGCCGCGAATAAGTATCGCAACGCGGCTGCGCTGTCGGCGCTGAATCATGAAATTCTGCGCCAGGTGCGGATGCTGCCGGGAGTGGAAGAAGCGGCGATGGGCGGGAACCGCAGCGTTCCGCTGGTGAACAATACGGTAAAGCAAGTGGTGTTCTCGATACCCGATGAGCCGAATTCCGCCGAGAAGCAAAGATCCGCTGAATTTTCTTCGGGCAGTCCCGAATATTTTCAAGTCCTGCGCACACCACTGCTGCGCGGGCGATTCTTCACGGAAGCCGACAATTTGAATGCGAAGCCAGTGGCGATGGTGAACGAATCATTCGCGAAACAGTACTTGCAAGGCAACGCTCTCGGGCGGCGCGTTCGTTTCTTCGGGATCAACTGGGAAATTACAGGGGTGGTGGCGGATATCCTCAACGACGGATTGGATTCGCCGCCGGCGCCGCGCGTGTACAGTCCGCTGTATCAAGGGCCAGCCAACGAGATGGCGATCTTCTTGCGCGGCGCAATCGATGCCAGCGGCCTCAAACAGGCCGTGACGCGAGTGGTGCAGAGCATCGATCCGGATCTACCGGTTTACGGCGTCCGCACCATGCGCGAGATGATGGGGAACTCGTTGTCGCGGCGCAGATTCTCGCTGTCGTTGATGGCGGTCTTTGGCGCGGTGGCATTGTTCCTCGCGTCGATTGGAATCTATGGCGTGATGGCGTATGCGGTGAGCCAGCGCGCGCAAGAATTTAGCATCCGGATGGCGCTTGGGGCGAACGCCCGCGATATTCTGCTGTTGGCTTTGCGTCCCGGCGCGATTCTTACCGTAGCCGGCGTGGCGGTGGGACTCGCGGCCGCGCAAGGAGCCACTCATTTGATGACCAGTCTCCTTTTCGGCGTATCGCCCGCCGATCCGATCACGTTGGTTGGCGTGCCTTTGACGCTCGCCGTGGTGGCGTTGCTCGCCTGCTGGATTCCGGCGCGCCGCGCGGTGCGGGTTGCGCCGGTGGATGCCCTGCGATCCTAGCAACTTGCTTCTTTTCGGGTCCCGTGGGACCATGAAGGTGTAGTTTGCCGGCTCGCCACTCGCGTTTTCAAGCACTCCAACTGACCCCGCCTGCAAATTGCGAATCCCCCAGGATGAAAGGATACGTTTGCCAAAAGAAGACAATATCGAAGTTACAGGAAAAGTCGTCGAGAAGTTCAAAGCCGGGATGTTCTCGGTGGAGCTCGACGCGGGAAAAACAGTGCTGGCCGCCATGGCCGGCAGACTGCGGCGCAACCGGATCAAGATCATGAACGGCGATCGCGTCACGCTGGAACTCTCGCCTTACGATCTGACCCGAGGCCGAATCACCTACCGGCACAAGTGAACCTTCCGAGCCGCGGCGCTTCGTTCTTGTTTGCCCTGCTCGCCGCACCGCTCTGTTTCGCGCAAGACAATAAACGCCCCTGGAAAGGCTACGCGATCCTGGGCAACGGTCACGTGACCGCTGTCTACTCGGACGATAGCCGGATCGAAAGCCTCACCCATCAAAAAGGCATTCAGCATTTCTATTTCGAAGACTACTCGGCCGACTACGTAGCTTCCACGTCGTTTGAGCCGGTTGGCGGAAGCGCGGGCGCGGCCAAGATCGGGATGAAGAATTTCTTCACCGCCGAGACGATCACGCCGATATCCGATCTTCGCTGCTTTGTTCATCCCGACGACGCTGTGATTCTGGCGCTCAGTTCCGGATCCGCCAATCGCTACCGGTTCCAGGCGCAATTGCGCAAAGAACATCTCGCGGAGTTGAAGACGGTTGGCGATGCGGCTGTGGCGGTTTGGTCGAACGGCGTGGTGCTCGCGATTGCGCCGAAGAATCCGAAGGCGAAGATTGCGGCCAACGGATCGTCCGTAGTAATCACCGGAAGCTTGAACCGGCAAGCCGACATTTTGATGATTCCGGCGGAATCGAAGGCGGAAGCGCTCTCGAAGGTGCAGGCGCTGCGCCACGATCCGGATTTCGAAGCGTCAGCGTCCAAATTTTGGGAAGCGTGGATGAATCGCGGAATTCTTCCGAAATTTCCCAACACGTTGGCGGACCCGGCGGCGTACCTGGAAGCGTACAAGCGCAATCTCTACTGCGTCAAGGCCGCCACTTTGAACGGGCAGATTCCCGCCGATATCACCGGTCAATTTGTCACCAACAACATGCCGCAGTTGTATCCGCGCGATGCGCTGATGTGCGCGCGCGTGCTGCTGCTGGTCGGTCATCCGGAAGAAGCCCGGCAGGTGATCGAGTTTTGGGCGAACGATAAGGTTCCGAGGAAATCGCCCGGCGAATGGTATGCGCGTTATGATGCGCATGGCCAGCCGGTTGACGGCGGCAGCGGAGCGCGCTTCGATGAACCGGAGTGGGATGCGAACGGGTACTTTCTCTATCTGCTTGCGAAATATCACGAGGCGAAGAGCGTCTGGCTGGCGGATCGGAAACTGATCTACCAACTGGCCGATTTTCTGGTGACGCATCTTTCCGAGAATGGCTTGCTCGAAGAAGGCGGAATCGTGGAGTGGACAGGGTTTTTGCCGGCCACGAATATGACTTGTGCTGCCGCGCTTGAAACAGCGGCGAAGATCGCGCACGAGTTCGGCGACAATGCGAAGGCGCAAAGCTATGCCACGGCATCGAAGACGATTGCGACGGCGCTTCCCCAGATGTTCGACGAATCGCGACAAACGTACGCCGACGTTCGCTTCACGGGCAAAAAGGGGCCGAACGGCGAAAGCCTCCCGGGCAATCCAAGCGAAAAGACGTACCTGTGGGACACCAGCACCAACTTCGGGGCCATTTGGGGATATCCAAAGCATCGGGAGCTGGAACTGTCGAATGCGTTTTACGCGAAGAATACCGTGAAGCTGGGCGGCGGCATGCAATATTTCGACACCACCGACCCGGGGCTCGCCGATTATGGTCACGCGGTGTTTTTCTTTACGACTGCTGCGGCGTCGCAGTATCAATCGTTGTATGGAAGCGCTTCAGCCGCCAAATCGTTCCTCGATTGGATGCTGCACAACGCGAATTCGTACGGTCTGATGCCAGAGCGCGTTTTTCTGGATGGAAGCGATGTCAGCCCCGCATCACCGCTGTCGTGGTGCAGCGCGGAGTTCGCCGCTGCGCTGCTGCTGTGGAGCCGATTGTAGTTCCTACCGAACCGCGACCGTGTGTTACGCTCCCTTGCTGTGAGCCGGCTGTAGTTCCTACCGAACGCGACCGCGAGGGAGCGCTACCACCACCGTGTGTTACGCTCCCTTGCGGTCGCGGTTCAGTAGGTTAATTTCGAGATGTAGTCGAAGCTTTGCCGCAGGCTCTCCACCGGATCGCCCGGCGTTTGATCCTGTTCCACGAAGTAGTGCTGCACTTTGGCGGATTCGGCGGCGCGCAGGATGGCCGGCCAATCCAGCGTGCCGTGCCCCACTTCCTTGAACGTGCTGCCCGGCACCGATTCCTTGTAAAGCACCGGCGTGCCTTGCGCTTTGTCCTTGAGGTGCAGCAGGTGAACGCGTCCGGCGGCTTGCTTGATGATATCCACCGGATCGTGTCCGGCAACACTCACCCAGAAACAATCCACTTCGAGTCCTACCAACTTTGGATCCAGCGTGTCCAGCAGGATTTGAAAGCGCGTGGTGCCGTCCATCGGTTCAAATTCGAACGCGTGATTGTGATAGCAGAGACTCAGGCCGGCGGCGCGGCACTTTTCTCCCGCTTTGTTCAGCTTTTCCGCGAGCGCTTTCATCTTGTCGAGCCCGCCGCGATCCGGCGGATTCACCCAAGGAAAAACGGCGTAGGAGAATCCGTGCTGCTTCACTTTGTCGATGGCGCGCGCCAGATCGTCATCGGTGCCCTTCATGATGGTGTTTTCGTTTAGGTGGATGCTGACCGGTTTCAGCTTGGTCGCTTGGAGAGCGGGCCAGATTTTATCCAGATTGTCGTAAGTCGCTTCGACTTCCTTATAGCCGATCGCTTCGATGGCTTTGAGCGTTTCGTCGGGCTTTTTCGGCAGGATACTGCGGACCGTGTAGAGCTGAACGCCTACGGTCTTTAACTGTTTTGCGCTGGCGATTTTGGTCATGAGTGCGGCGGCCGAGCCGGTTTGGAGGAAACCTCTGCGCGAGATCATCCAGATTATTATATTGCGTTGCGGGGCGAGCCTCCGGCTTGCCAAACACGAACTACCGAGAGGCCAGGAGTTGGAGCGGTTCCATCCATTGCGCGAACAGTTGCGCCAGTGTGGCGTTCGGATGGCCGTCGGCCAGCCGCAGCTTTTTATCGGCGAGCTCCGGACGGTCATAGTCAATAAACGCGATGCCTTTGGATTCGAGGAATTTCCGGTAGTCCTTGCGATCTTCCGGCAGCAAGTCGGATAAGATCACCGTGAATTTGCCGCCTTGCGAGCGCACGGCTTCATCCATCTTTACCAGCAACGCCTCGGTGAGATTGCGCTTGTTGCGAACGCGGCGCAGCGATTCGAAAATGTCCAGGTAATCCTGCGCCATCGCCACGGTACGCAAGTGATGGCTCAGCCACCAGACTAAGTGTCCCCGCGATCGCCCTTCACGCAACTGGCCATCTACCAACTCGGCGTAAGGATAAAAGCAGCCTTCGGGCATTTCGTGATTGATCCGGAGCCAATTTGGATCGGCCGCGTTCCGGCCTTCGTGAAACCAATTGAAGAGATAGTAAACGGATGCCGGGCCGCGAACCGAATTCCTGATCGCCAGGTAGGCTTGGTATGTGGAGTAATCGCCGGTCGCGAAGTTCGAGACTTGCAGCTCGGGATGCCGCTGCTGCAATACCCAGGGCATGGTCTCGGCGTCCGGCAGCGCGTAGCCCTGAACGTAGGAATCGCCAAAAATCATCACCTTCGGCCGAGTGTCGCTTGGCGCCGGCTCGTTTTCGGATGTCGCGCGCCGGCCACCGCTCCAATTGGTGGTGAGGACGATGCCAGGCGCAAGACCCGGCCATGCCAAATCGAGTTTTCCCTGCTTGGCGCGCCAGCCCAGTGTCGCATCGCAGACGTATTGTGGCGATGCTCCGCCCCACTTGGCATCCATGGCCCACCAGCGGGGATATCCGCCGAACCAAAGCACGGCCTCGGCGCCCGCCAGCGACACCACGGCGGTGATCAATCGCGCGGCGATGAGGACGGAACGCTTGGGGGGCTGTTTAGGTGTGGGCATTCGCTTAGATATCGGCAAAATTGAGCCCAAGTCTTAGGGCTGCGGGAGCACGGTAAACTGAGGCAGGTCAATCATCTACGAGCGAAGAAATCCGGCCTTTCCGGATCTCGGTGCCGGACGCCGGGCTGGACGATTTAAAGCGGCGCCTCAGCTCGACGCGTTGGCCAGATGCGCAGACGGTGACGGATTGGTCGCAAGGAATCCCGCTCGAGTACGTTCAGAAGGTTTGCGCTTACTGGTTGCATCACTATGACTGGCGGAAAACGGAAGCCCGGCTGAACGCGCTTCCGCTGATGACTCATGGCTGGCCTGGATCGGTGATCGAATTTCTGAAAGACGTTTCATGTGGTTTGTCCGGCGCTGCCGGGCTACGGATTTTCCGGCAAGCCGAAACAGAACGGCTGGAGCGT
Source organism: Bryobacteraceae bacterium (assembly GCA_035295865.1). GTDB lineage: Bacteria > Acidobacteriota > Terriglobia > Bryobacterales > Bryobacteraceae > Palsa-89. The sequence continues at coordinate 5,622 of DATGIH010000284.1, read as the reverse complement.
GGAAAAGATCGGGCGCGCGGGGATTATTCGAAGCAGCAGCGCGAATTCCGGCCGGGTGCAGCATTATTCCGAAAGAGATCTTTCGCGTGTCGCGCCGCTGGGCCGAGAAGCGCTAAACGAATCTGGTGTATTGGAACCGGTTGGCGAAAGGCGGGCACTTCGCGGCCTTGGAGCAGCCTGAACTATTTGCGCGCGAATTACGCGCATGTTTTGCAACAATGCGCACGTAACCGTGGGGCCAGGCTCCGGCTTGCCAAGTAAAACGCAAGTCAGAGACTGCGCCACATCTTCCGCGAAACGGGACAGTTTGACCCTGGTACTCGAAGGGGAAGAAGTACCCACGAGCACGTCTTTTGAAACAGTTGCAAATGGCTCTGCGGATGCTTAAGAAAGCGCGCCATGATCACTCGCAGAAGGATCTGCCAATGGGCTGTTCTCGGCCTCGCTTTGCTGACCATTCCAATCGCGGCCGCCGATGATTCCAAGATTTCGCCCGATCTGCAACCCCTGCTTCACTCATCCAACAGCATCAATGTAATCGTCCAGTACAATGCGCCACCGCCTGTCACGGGATTGCTGGGTGGCGTCGTTCGATTGCTCGGCGGTGTCGTAAACACGGTCTTCTCTTTGATCCCGGCGCTCTCGGCGACACTGCATCCCGCCGACATTCTGACGCTTTCGAATCAGCCGAACGTCGCTTATATTTCACTCGACCGATCGCTCAACGCGTCGCTCGATTACAGCACGGGCGCGGTGAATGCGCCGGCAGCTTGGAGCGCGGGCTTGGATGGTACCGGGATCGGCATCGCGATCATCGATAGCGGAATCTATTCGCACCCCGATCTGAACGGTGAAAATTCCGCGCATTCGCGCGTTGTCTACCGGCAGAGCTTCATCGGCGGAAATCAGTTCGACGATTTTGGACATGGCACGCACGTGGCGGGCATTGCGGCAGGCAACGGAAGCTTGTCTTCGAAGACCGGCGCGTTCCACACCTATCGTGGAATCGCTCCCAACGCCAATGTTCTCGATCTGCGCGTGCTCGATGCGAATGGATCGAGCAACGATAGCGTAGTGATCGCAGCGATTCAGAAAGCGGTCCAACTCAAGAATCAATACAACGTGCGCGTGATCAATCTTTCGCTCGGTCGGCCAATTTACGAAGGCTGCGCGCACGATCCGCTGTGCCAGGCCGTCGAGTCGGCTTGGAAGAATGGCGTCGTTGTCGTGGCCGCGGCTGGCAATTTGGGCCGCAACGGATATGCAACAGTCCTTTCGCCCGGCAACAGCCCGCACGCCATCACGGTCGGCGCGATGAAGACCGAGATGACCGTCAACCGGAACGACGATCTGATCGCCAGCTACAGTTCGAAAGGGCCGACCTATATCGATTTGACGGCGAAACCGGACGTAGTTGCTCCAGGAAATCTGGTTGTATCGCTGCTGGCTCCTGGGTCTACACTCGCGGCCGAATTTCCGGCGAATGTGATTCCGGCGTCGCAATACACGACTTCGAGCTTCGCCTCGAACGCTCCGGCCTATTTCCGATTGAGCGGAACCAGCATGGCTACTCCTGTAGTAACGGGAGCGGTGGCGTTGCTTCTGCAGCGCGAGCCCGGCCTTTCGCCCGACACCATCAAAGCCCGGCTGATGAAGACCGCGTCCAAGAAATTTCCGGTGACCAGCACGGCTTACGATCCAACAACCGGACAATCGTACACCGACACGTACGACATGTTCACGGTCGGCGCCGGATATTTGGATATCGCCGCAGCCCTCGCCAACCATGACGTCGCGCTGCTATCGGCCGCTTCCCCGCAATACTCGTACAACCAGGCGCAACAGACCGCGACGCTGTTGCTGAATCCGCTCTCTGCGTGGTGGCTGGGATTCACTTGGAGCCCAACGGTGGTTTGGGGCACAACGGTTCTGCAGCCTGGGCCGAACGGAACATCCACGGCATGGGACAGCGCGATTGCCTGGGGAACATCCGGACAATGGGGCACCGCGGTAGCTTGGGGAACCGGCGGAACTTCAGGCACTGCAATCGCTTGGGGCACTTCCGGGAACGGCGAACAGTAAAGGGGATGCGGCAACATGCCGAAAGAAGCGAAAGGCTCCATGCGCCGCCATTTTGCCTCTTTTCACGTTGCCGCGACCATCACGCTGGGCGCCGCGGTGGTTCTCTGGGCGGCGCTGAATTGGAATCCGCACGATCAACTTCGTACGCTGGCATTTATCGCGACGGCGTTGGCCGCTTCCACGCTCAAGGTGCGGCTGCCGGGCGTCACCGGCACGGCGTCGGTGTTAGCGCTCTTCGTTCTGATCGGCATCGTGAACTTCAGCCTGCCGGAAGCGATCGCCATTGGCGCGCTGTCCATGCTGGCACAGTGTACCTGGAGAACCGCGGCCCGGCCGAGGCTGGAGCAAGTAGCGTTCAGCATTTGCAGTTTCGCCACCGCGGTTTATCTGTCGTCTCTCGCTTATCACGGAACGCGCGCTCATCTTCCCGAACCGCTTAGCCTCGCATTACTCACGCTCACATTTTTCATTACCAATTCGCTTCCAGTGGCGGGCATCATCTCGCTCACCGAAGGAAAGAAGTTCCTCAAGGTTTGGAGCGATTATCGCTGGCTGCTTCCCTGCTACGCGGTAGGCGCGTCGCTCGCTTGGTTGATTGGAACTTTTCCGCGCGCGGTGCAATGGGAACTGCCGCTCATCTGTTTACCGCTGGTATATCTCGTGCATCGCAGCAGCCGGACGCACATCGTGCAAGTGGAACAGGAAAAGAAACACATGGTCGAGATGAACGGCTTGCATCTGCGCACCATTGAAGCGCTGGCGCTCGCGATCGACGCGAAAGATCACACCACCCACGATCATCTGCAGCGCGTTCAACTTTATGCGGTGGAGATCGGCCGCGATTTAGGATTATCCGAAGCTGCGCTCGACGCCTTGAAAGCCGCGTCCATGCTACATGACATCGGAAAACTCGCCGTACCCGAGCACATCATTTCGAAGCCCGGAAAGTTGAGCCGCGCCGAATTTGAGCGGATGAAAATCCATCCCGTGGTCGGCGCCGAAATCCTGGAGCGCGTGCGCTTTCCCTACCCGGTGGTTCCGATTGTTTACTCGCATCACGAGAAGTGGGACGGCACTGGATACCCGAATGGATTGCGCGGCGAAGAGATTCCAATTGGCGCGCGAATTCTCGCCGCAGTGGATTGCCTCGATGCTTTGGCGTCCGACCGGCAGTATCGCAAGGCTCTGCCTCTGGATGACGCGATGGCGAAAGTGGCATCGGAAGCAGGAACCGCTTTCGATCCCGCAGTGGTTCGCGCGTTGCAATCGCGCTATCGGGAATTGGAGGCGCGAGCCAGCGAAATGCATGTGGAAGCTCCGCCGGCGCTTTCGAAAGATATCAAGATTGAACGCGGCAGCGCGCCGGCGGCCGGTTACGAAGTGGAACCGGCGAGGAGCTTGCACCCGGTGGCGCGCGCCCGGGCGTCTTCCAATGGAGCGTCCAGCCTGGATATGCCGGCAGCCGGATCCTGCAAGCTGAACTGCGAAGAAGCGTTGGCTATCGCCGCGATGCGGATCAAACTCGTGGTGTCCTACGACGCGATGGCGATTTACACGTGCGAAGATAACGCCCTGCGCGCCAAAATCGCACCCGGCGATACCGATGGAACGCTCGCGCCGCTACGCGTTCCGCTTGGCCAAGGCTTGGTGGGATGGGTGGCGGAAACCGGAAAACCAATCGTAAACGGAAATCCGGAAGTGGAACCCGGATTTGTTCAGAGCGCTCGTTCCAAACTCACTTCGGCGATCGCGCTGCCGCTCGAAGAAAGCGGACGGATCGCCGGCGTGCTCGCGCTGTATCGCGCGGGCAAGGATGCGTTCTCCTCGGACGACATGACCGTGCTGGTGCCGATGTGTCCGGCGATTGCATCCATTTTGGTGGAGATGAAGGCCATCGAATCCGACACCCGCAACCTGGCGCGCGCGGTGCAGGAAGAAAATATCGAGCTACTTCGGGAACTTCAGGTCGATTGAGAAATCGTCCGTCGAATAGTTCAGCGTGAACGTATCTTGTTTGCGCTTTTGGTGCCGGAAATAAAGATAACCGGCCACCGGATCCAATACAGGTCCCGCAGGCAAGGCCATCTCGAGAAGTTTGGCGTCGATATCCCCTTGCTTCGGGCTTGGCGCGGGTGGCGGCTGCGGATCCTGCGTTGGATAATTCGTCACGGCGACACCTTGATAAGTTCCCGTGCTGGTGCGCGGACGTCCTGTCGCCGGATCGGTATCGCGCGACACGTAGATGCCGGTTTCAGCCATGACCGTAGGCCCTCCGGCGCCAAGCGTGGGTCTTTTGGATGCAGGCGGGTTGCTCGCCATAATGCCGGGCTCGGATGCGCGGACGAACTGCTCGCCGGTGTTTAGCTCGAAATCGATGAGATCCACGTTGAAGGCGCGATTGTCTTGCGGATAAATCGCAACTTCCACCACCACGTAGTTCTTGGCCGTGTCCGAATCGAATATCTTCTTCACTCGGTCCGGAGGCACGATGGCAGCCGCTATGGTCGCGGTTTTGGCGCTCGCGTGGGCCGGGTAGTCGCCCGGCTGTGGCTTGGGCGGAACACCGGAGTCACCGGCGATCGCAAGGCTGGCCAAAAAGACGGTGGCGAGCGCGGACGCGTAGATGAGGCGGATCATTTGGTTGGTGGACGTGGCGAGTCACCAGTTCGTTACCGATTATTACAAATGAACGCGACCGCGAGGAAGCGCGACCACGCGCGTCTGGAAGCGCGGTATCGCCTTAGTACTACTCGTAGCGGAGAGCGATAATCGGGTCCACCCGGAGGGCGCGGCGCGCGGGGATGTAGCAGGCCAGAAGCGCAACCAGAATCAAAACCAGCGCCACGGCTCCGAAAGTCACTGGATCGGCGGCGCTCACCGAGAAAAGAAGATTCGTCATCAACCGAGTCAGACCCAATGACGCCGCAATGCCGATTGCGACACCTGCACCCGCGATTTTGGCGCCTTGCGCGAGGATCATCCGCACCACGCCGCCCCGTTCGGCGCCGAGAGCCATGCGGATTCCGATCTCATGCGTCCGCTGCGCGACGGAATAAGAAATAACGCCGTAAATCCCAACGGCAGCCAACACCAGCGCGAGAGCGCTGAACAGCGCCAGCAGGATGAGCGTAACGCGGCGCGTAGACACCGAACTGTCCACCAGTTCCTGCATGGTCGCGATACTGAAAATGGGCTGATCCTTATCAATGGAACCGATCGCGAGCCGGATCGCCGAGGTAAGCGCGGCTGGATCGGCGGCCGATTTGACAATCAAATTCATGTCACCCGTAACGGATTGCCGGTGCGGAAGGTAAACTTCGAGCCGCGCGGGATTCGCCAGCCCGTAGAGTTTCGTTTCTGAGGTAACGCCGACGATTGTGATCCACCGGGGCGGATTCTGCGCGCTGGCTTTGCCAAAGGTGAAGCGCTTGCCGACCGCATCCTCATGGGGAAAGAACTGTCGCGCGAGCATGGCGTTGATCATTCCAACCAGGGGCGAGTTTTCGGTATCGGCTTCGGTAAACTCGCGGCCGCGTAACA